>NZ_NSFW01000026.1:0-86453 GCF_002294905.1 Mesorhizobium sp. WSM4308
TGATGCCTGGCGACAACATCACGGTCGATGTCGAGCTGATCGTGCCGATCGCCATGGAAGAGAAGCTGCGCTTCGCCATCCGTGAAGGCGGCCGCACCGTCGGTGCCGGCATCGTCGTCACCATCAAAGAGTAATTTGGACTTAAACCGATCTGTCGCGGGCGCGGAAGTTGCCCGCGCCGCGCCAGAACAAGGAAGTGACGCATGAACGGACAGAATATCCGCATCCGCCTGAAGGCGTTTGATCACCGCGTGCTCGACGCCTCGACGAAGGAAATCGTGTCGACGGCCAAGCGCACCGGCGCAAACGTCCGCGGCCCCATTCCGCTGCCGACGCGGATCGAAAAGTTCACGGTGAACCGGTCGCCCCACGTCGACAAGAAGAGCCGCGAGCAGTTCGAGATGCGCACGCACAAGCGTCTGCTCGACATCGTCGATCCGACCCCGCAGACCGTCGATGCTTTGATGAAGCTCGATCTGGCCGCCGGCGTCGACGTCGAGATCAAGCTCTAAGGGAATGAGAGCGCGGTAAGGGGCGGTGCCCCTGGCCCGGAACTCTAAAGGAATTGAACCGATGCGTTCAGGTGTGATTGCAAAGAAGGTGGGAATGACCCGCATCTATAACGATGCCGGGGAACATGTTCCCGTCACCGTTCTCCAGATGGAGAACTGCCAGGTCGTGGCGCAGCGCACGCAGGAGAAGAATGGCTACACCGCCGTTCAGCTCGGCGTTGGCCTCGCCAAGGTGAAGAACACGTCGAAGGCGATGCGCGGCCATTTCGCGACCGCTTCCGTCGAGCCGAAGGCGAAGGTTGCCGAGTTCCGCGTCTCGGCCGACAACATGATCGATGTCGGCGCCGAGATCACCGTCGAGCACTTCGTCGCCGGCCAGAAGGTCGATGTGACGGGCACGACGATCGGCAAGGGTTTCCAGGGCGTCATCAAGCGTCACCACATGGGTGGTGGTCGCGCAACGCACGGTAACTCGGTCTCGCACCGTACGCACGGTTCGACCGGCCAGCGCCAGGACCCCGGCAAGGTGTTCAAGGGCAAGAAGATGGCCGGCCACATGGGCGACACCCGCGTGACGACGCAAAATGTCGAGATCGTCTCGACCGATGCCGACCGCGGCCTGATCCTGATCCGCGGAGCGGTTCCCGGGTCGAAGGGCGCCTGGATCCTGGTCCGCGATGCGGCCAAGGTGGCACTGCCGGCCAATGCGCCGAAGCCCGCCGCGATCCGCCCAGTTGCAGCAGGAAGTGCTGCTAAGAACGAGGCTCCGGCCACAGAAGGAGCGGAATAATGGATCTCAAGATCACAACGCTTGGCGGCAAGGACGCCGGCAAGGTGAAACTCTCCGAGGAGATTTTCGGCCTTGATCCGCGCGAGGACATCCTGCAGCGCGTCGTGCGCTGGCAGCTTGCCAAGAAGCAGCAGGGCACGCACAAGGCCAAGGGCCGCGCCGAAATCGCGCGCACCGGCGCCAAGATGTACAAGCAGAAGGGTACGGGCCGCGCCCGTCACCATTCGGCACGCGCTCCGCAGTTCCGCGGCGGCGGCAAGGCCCACGGCCCGGTCGTTCGCAGCCACGAGCACGATCTGCCGAAGAAGGTGCGCGCCCTGGGCTTGAAGCACGCTCTCTCGGCCAAGGCCAAGAGCGCGTCGATCATCGTCATCGACGAGCTGAAGCTGACCGAGGCCAAGACCAAGGCGCTGATCGCGAATTTCGCGACGCTGGGCCTGAGCAACGCCCTGGTGATCGGTGGCGCCGAGCTTGACAAGAACTTCAAGCTGGCCGCGACCAACATTCCCAACATCGACGTGCTGCCCATCCAGGGCATCAACGTCTACGACATTCTGCGCCGCGGCACGCTGGTCCTTTCCAAGGCCGCCGTCGAGGCTCTCGAGGAGCGCTTTAAATGACCGACCTTCGTCACTACGACGTGATCGTCAGCCCGGCGATCACCGAAAAGTCGACCATGGCTTCCGAGCAGAACCAGGTCGTCTTCAACGTCGCCAAGAAGGCGTCGAAGCCGGAAATCAAGGCCGCCGTCGAAGCGCTGTTCGGCGTCAAGGTGATGGCCGTGAACACGCTTGTCCGCAAGGGCAAGATCAAGCGCTTCCGCGGCACGATCGGCCGCCAGAGCGACGTCAAGAAGGCGATTGTGACGCTGGCCGACGGCCAGTCGATCGACGTCGCGACGGGTCTCTGAGCAAGGCCGCGAGGACAGAACAATGGCACTGAAAAAATTCAACCCGGTAACGCCGAGCACCCGCCAGCTGGTCATCGTCGACCGCTCGGGCCTCTACAAGGGCAAGCCCGTCAAGGGTCTGACCGAGGGCCTGACCAAGTCGGGCGGCCGCAACAATTACGGCCGCATCACCGCCCGCTTCATCGGCGGTGGTCACAAGCGTTCGTACCGCATCATCGACTTCAAGCGCCGCAAGTTCGACGTCGTCGGCACGGTCGAGCGCATTGAATACGATCCGAACCGCACCGCCTTCATCGCGCTGATCAAGTACGACGATGGTGAGCTATCCTACATCATCGCCCCGCAGCGCCTTGCCGCCGGCGACAAGATCGTGGCTGGCGAAGCGGTCGACGTGAAGCCGGGCAATGCGATGCCGCTGGCCTCGATGCCGGTCGGCACGATCGTCCACAACATCGAGCTGAAGCCGGGCAAGGGCGCCCAGGTCGCCCGTTCGGCCGGCGGTTACGCCCAGCTCGTCGGTCGCGACCAGGGTATGGCGATCCTGCGCCTCAACTCGGGCGAGCAGCGTGTCGTTCACGGCTCCTGCATGGCCACCGTCGGTGCCGTGTCGAACCCCGACCACGGCAACATCAACGACGGCAAGGCCGGCCGCACGGTTTGGCGCGGCAAGCGTCCGCACAATCGCGGCGTGACCATGAACCCGGTCGACCATCCGCACGGCGGTGGTGAAGGCCGCACCTCCGGTGGCCGTCATCCGGTCAGCCCGTGGGGAAAGCCGACCAAGGGCAAGAAGACGCGGTCCAACAAGGCGACCGACAAGTTCATCCTGCGCTCGCGCCATCAGCGCAAGAGCTAAGAAGAGGTAACGCCAAGTGACTCGTTCTATTTGGAAAGGCCCCTTCATCGACGGCTACCTTCTCAAGAAGGTGGACAAGGTTCGTGAAGGTGGTCGCAATGAGGTGATCAAGATGTGGAGCCGTCGCTCCACCATCCTGCCGCAGTTCGTCGGCTTCACCTTCGGTGTCTACAACGGCCAGAAGCATGTTCCCGTCTCGGTGAACGAGGACATGGTCGGTCATAAGTTCGGTGAATTCGCTCCGACGCGGACCTATTACGGTCACGGCGCGGATAAGAAGGCGAAGAGGAAATAATCATGGGCAAGGCCAAAGCTCCGCGCAGGCTTGCTGACAACGAAGCGCGCGCCGTGTTGCGCACGATCCGTATCAGCCCGCAGAAGCTGAACCTCGTTGCCGCGCTGATCCGCGGCAAGAAGGTCGCGACAGCGCTTTCCGATCTCGAATTCTCGGCCAAGCGGATTTCCGGCACGGTCAAGAAGACGCTGGAATCGGCGATTGCCAACGCGGAAAACAACCACGACCTCGACGTCGATGCGCTGATCGTGGCGGAAGCCTATGTCGGCAAGTCGATCGTCATGAAGCGGTTCCACGCTCGTGGCCGTGGTCGCGCCAGCCGCATCGAGAAGCCGTTCTCGCACCTCACGATCGTCGTTCGTGAAGTCGAAGAAAAAGGGGAGGCCGCATAATGGGCCAGAAAGTCAATCCGATCGGTCTTCGCCTCGGCATCAACCGCACCTGGGATTCGCGCTGGTTCGCGAACACCGGCGAGTACGGCAAGCTGCTGCATGAGGACATCAAGATCCGCAAGTATCTTGAGAAGGAACTCAAGCAGGCCGCGATCTCCAAGGTCGTGATCGAGCGCCCGCACAAGAAGTGCCGCGTCACCATCCATGCCGCGCGCCCGGGTCTGATCATCGGCAAGAAGGGCGCCGACATCGAGAAGCTTCGCAAGAAGCTGATGGAGATGACGAAGTCCGAGACGCACCTCAACATCGTCGAAGTGCGCAAGCCGGAAATCGACGCGACCCTGGTCGCCCAGTCGATCGCCCAGCAGCTCGAGCGCCGCATCGCGTTCCGCCGCGCCATGAAGCGCGCCGTGCAGTCGGCGATGCGCCTCGGTGCCGAAGGCATCCGCATCAACTGCTCGGGCCGTCTCGGCGGCGCCGAAATCGCCCGCATGGAGTGGTACCGCGAAGGCCGCGTGCCGCTGCACACGCTGCGCGCCGATGTCGACTACGGCACGGCCGAAGCGCATACGGCGTACGGCATCTGCGGCGTCAAGGTCTGGGTATTCAAGGGCGAGATCCTCGAGCACGACCCGATGGCTTCGGAACGTCGCGCGACCGAGGGTGATGCTGCGCATGGCGGTGGTGGTGATCGCGAACGCGGTCGTCGTCGCGAAAACGCCTGAGACATTTAGGAATTTGGAGTTAGAACGATGCTGCAGCCAAAGCGCACAAAGTTCCGCAAGCAGTTCAAGGGCCGTATCCATGGTACCGCAAAGGGCGGCACCAACCTGGATTTCGGTGGTTTCGGGCTGAAGGCGCTTGAGCCGAACCGCGTCACCGCGCGTGAGATCGAGGCGGCCCGCCGCGCGATCACTCGTGAAATGAAGCGTGCTGGCCGTGTCTGGATCCGTATTTTCCCGGATCTGCCGGTCACGTCGAAGCCGACCGAAGTCCGCATGGGCAAGGGCAAGGGGGCCGTCGACTACTGGGCGGCGCGCGTCAAGCCGGGCCGCATCATGTTCGAGATCGACGGCGTCAGTGAAGAAACCGCCCGTGAGGCGCTGCGTCTCGGCGCGGCCAAGCTCTCGGTCAGGACGCGCTTCGTACAGCGCATCGCAGAATAAGGACGGGCTGATCATGAAAGCCGAAGACATCCGGACCAAGACCCAGGACCAGCTGACCGACGACTTGGCCAGCCTGAAGAAGGAGCAGTTCAACCTGCGCTTCCAGAAGGCCACCGGCCAGCTCGAGAAGACCGCGCGCGTGAGGCAGGTTCGTAAGGACATTGCGCGTATCAAGACCATCGCTGCGGAAAAGTCCGCGGCCAAGAAGGCTTAAGGACGAAAACCATGCCAAAGCGCATTCTGCAGGGCACCGTCGTCAGCGACAAGAACGAGAAGACGGTTGTCGTCAAGGTCGAACGGCGCTTCACGCATCCCGTGATGAAGAAGACCGTGCGCATGACCAAGAAGTACAAGGCGCACGACGAGAACAACGCCCACAAGGTTGGCGATCAGGTGTTCATCCAGGAATCGAAGCCGATTTCCAAGGACAAGCGCTGGATCGTCGTGTCTTCGGACCAAGCCTGACCTCTGGGCGTAAACAACGAATTTTGGACAGACCGGGGAGGGGCTTCGAGCCCGTCCCGTTAGAAAAGAAGAAGGCGGCCAGTCATGATTCAGATGCAAACAAACCTCGACGTGGCGGATAATTCCGGCGCGCGTCGTGTCATGTGCATCAAGGTGCTGGGCGGCTCGAAGCGGAAATACGCTTCCGTGGGCGACATCATCGTGGTGTCCATCAAGGAAGCCATTCCGCGCGGCCGCGTTAAGAAGGGCGATGTGATGAAGGCGGTCGTGGTACGCACGGCCAAGGACATCCGCCGCCCGGACGGCAGCGTGATCCGTTTCGACAAGAACGCGGCCGTTCTCGTCGACAACAAGAAAGAGCCGATCGGCACGCGTATCTTCGGACCGGTTCCGCGCGAACTCCGCGCCAAGAACCACATGAAGATCATCTCGCTCGCGCCTGAAGTGCTGTAAGGAGCCGGACCAATGCAAAAGATTAGAAAAGGCGACAAGGTCGTCGTGCTGGCCGGCAAGCACAAGGGCCGTTCGGGCGAAGTCCTCTCGGTTCAGCCGAAGGATGACACCGCGCTGGTGCGCGGCGTCAACATGATCCGTCGTCACCAGAAGCAGACCCAGTCCCAAGAGGGCGGGATCATCACCAAGGAAGCGCCGATCCAGCTGTCGAACATCGCGCTGGCCGACCCCAAGGATGGCAAGCCGACCCGCGTCGGTTTCATCTTCCAGAAGGACGGCAAGAAGGTGCGCGTCGCCAAGCGCTCGGGAGAAGTCATCAATGGCTAAGGCTCAAAGCAAGCAGGCGACTGCCACCAACACGCCGCGTCTGAAGCAGGTCTACAACGAGACCATCCGCAAGGCGCTGCAGGAGCAGTTCGGCTACGACAACGACATGCAGGTTCCGCGCCTCGACAAGATCGTCCTGAACATGGGTGTCGGCGAAGCGACCGCCGATTCGAAGAAACCCTCGGTCGCGGCCGAAGACCTGGCGCTGATCGCCGGCCAGAAGGCCGTCGTCACCCGCGCCCGCAATTCGATCGCCGGCTTCAAGGTCCGCGAGAACATGCCGATCGGCGCCAAGGTCACGCTGCGCAAGGAACGCATGTACGAGTTCCTCGACCGCCTCGTGAACATCGCGCTGCCGCGCGTCCGCGACTTCCGCGGACTGAACCCCAAGAGCTTCGATGGCCGTGGCAATTACGCCATGGGCATCAAGGAGCACATCGTGTTCCCGGAGATCAACTACGACAAGGTTGATCAGATCTGGGGCATGGACGTCATCGTTTGTACGACTGCGAAGACGGACGACGAAGCCAGGGCATTGCTCAAGGCTTTCAACTTCCCCTTCCGCCAGTAACGGCAGCGAGAAAAGGAAAAATCTGAAATGGCAAAGACCAGCTCAGTCGAGAAGAACAACAGGCGCCGCAAGCTTGCCGACCAGTACGGTCCCAAGCGCGCTGCCCTGAAGGCGATCATCATGGATCAGTCCAAGCCGATGGAGGAGCGCTTCCGCGCTCAGCTCAAGCTTGCTGCCCTGCCGCGCAACTCGGCCAAGATCCGCATCCGCAACCGCTGCGAAGTCACCGGCCGTCCGCGTGCCTACTATCGCAAGCTCAAAGTATCGCGCATCGCGCTTCGTGATCTCGGCAACAACGGCCAGATCCCGGGCCTGGTCAAGTCGAGTTGGTAAGGAGGACATAACATGTCATTGAGCGATCCTCTCGGCGATATGCTGACCCGCATCCGCAACGCCTACGGCCGCAAGAAGTCGAGCGTCTCGACGCCGGCCTCGCGTCTGCGCACCCGCGTCCTCGACGTGCTGAAGGCTGAAGGCTATATCCGCGACTACAGCCAGACCGACTTCGATAACGGCAAGTCCGAGATTGAAATCGAGCTGAAGTATTTCGACGGCGCGCCGGTCGTGCGCGAAATCGCCCGCGTCTCGAAGCCGGGCCGCCGCGTTTACGTCTCGGCCAAGTCGATCCCGCACGTCGCCAACGGCCTCGGCATCGCCATCCTTTCGACGCCGAAGGGTGTGATGGCCGATCACGAAGCCCGCGAACAGAACGTCGGCGGCGAGATCCTCTGCCAGATCTTCTGATCTGGCAGCGACCGCAAATTGGAATCCGGTCTTCGGATCGTTCCGAAGACAGAGACCTGAAACAAGAGAAGTGACGAGGACAACAAAATGTCTCGTATTGGAAAGAAACCCGTTTCGCTGCCGCAGGGCGTGACCGCGACCGTCAACGGCCAGACCGTGACGGCGAAGGGCCCCAAGGGCGAGCTGAAGTTCGTGGTGAACGACGAAGTCCTGGTCAAGATGGAAGGCAGCGAGATCGCTGTCCAGCCGCGCGACCAGACCAAGACCGCCCGCTCCAAGTGGGGCATGTCGCGCACGCAGATCGTCAACATCCTGCATGGCGTCAAGGACGGCTTCGAGAAGAAGCTCGAGATCACCGGCGTCGGCTATCGCGCCGCCATGCAGGGCAAGAACCTGCAGCTGGCTCTTGGCTTCAGCCATGACGTCGTCTATGAGACGCCGGCCGGTGTCACCATCGCTGTGCCGAAGCCGACGGAAATCACCGTGACCGGCATCGACAAGCAGCAGGTTGGCCAGGTCGCCGCCGAGATCCGCGAATATCGCGGTCCGGAGCCCTACAAGGGCAAGGGCGTTCGCTATGCTGGCGAGAAGATCGTCCGCAAGGAAGGCAAGAAGAAGTAGTGGACCTGGTCCTGAAAAGTCGCAGGCTTTTCGGAAAGGACCAAGCCAAGGAAGTGTAACGCCGCGGGGAGCGGCCGCGGGAGGCGCTTTCGCCTACCGCACAGGGCGGCCCCCGTTTTTTGAAGGCAAGGAAGACCATCATGGGTACCAAGGAATCCACGCAGCGCCGTGCGCAGCGCGTTCGCAGGCAGATCAGGAAGGTCGCCGGCGAGCGTCCGCGTCTGTCGGTTCACCGCACCTCGAAGAACATCTACGTCCAGGTGATCGACGACGCCAAGGGCCACACCATCGCCGCCGCTTCGACGCTCGAGAAGGACCTCAAGGGTTCGCTCAAGACCGGCGCCGACACCGCAGCCGCCGCCGCGATCGGCAAGCTGATCGCCGAGCGCGCCACCAAGGCCGGCGTCAAGGAAGTCGTCTTCGACCGTGGCCCGTACATCTATCACGGCCGCGTCAAGGCGCTGGCTGAAGCTGCCCGCGAAGGCGGCCTGAGCTTCTAATCTTTCACCGTCGGCGACCCAAAGCGGCGCCGGCAATCAGCAACCCGTGCTTCCGGAAAAGAACAAGGAACAGGATATGGCACAGGAACGTAGGGAAGGCGGCCGCGGCCGCGAGCGCGAAGAGCGCGACGACGGCATGGTGGACAAGCTGGTCCACATCAATCGCGTCGCCAAGGTCGTCAAGGGTGGCCGTCGCTTCGGCTTCGCCGCACTCGTCGTTGTCGGCGACCAGAAGGGCCGCGTCGGCTTTGGTCACGGCAAGGCACGCGAAGTGCCGGAAGCCATCCGCAAGGCAACCGAATCGGCCAAGCGCGACATGATCTTCGTGCCGCTGCGCTCGGGCCGTACGCTGCATCACGACGTCGAGGGACGCTGGGGCGCCGGACGCGTTCTGCTGCGCGCCGCCAAGCAGGGTACCGGCATCATCGCCGGCGGCCCGATGCGCGCCGTTTTCGAGACGCTCGGCATGCATGACGTGGTCGCCAAGTCGATGGGTTCGTCGAACCCCTACAACATGGTTCGCGCCACGTTCGACGCGCTGAAGAGCCAGATGCATCCCAAGGATGTGGCTGCCGCTCGCGGCATCAAGTATTCGACCCTTCAGGCCCGCCGCGGCACCGCCGTTGCGGCTGAAGAATAGTCGATCTGACCAGGGATTTTGACCATGGCCAAGAAAGCAACCAAGACCATCACCGTTGAGCAGATCGGTTCGCCGATCCGCCGTCCGAAGGAGCAGCGCGCGACGCTGGTCGGCCTCGGCCTCAACAAGATGCACAAGCAGCGCACGCTGGAAGATACGCCTTCCGTGCGCGGCATGATCGCCGCCGTTCAGCATCTCGTCCGCGTCGTGGACGAGGGCTGAGCCAAAGCGCAGGAGAACTCAGATGAAACTCAACGATCTGCGTGACAAGGACGGCGCGACGCATTCCAAGAAGCGTCTCGGCCGCGGCATCGGTTCCGGCTCGGGCAAGACCGCCGGTCGCGGCGTCAAGGGTCAGAAGGCGCGCTCCGGCGTCGCCGTCAACGGCTTCGAGGGTGGCCAGATGCCGCTCTACCGGCGCCTGCCGAAGCGTGGCTTCAACAACATCTTCGCCAAGAGCTTCGTCGTCGTGTCGCTGGCCCGTATCCAGGAAGCCGTCGACGCCAAGAAGCTCGACGCCAAGGCAACCGTGACGGCCGAGGCGCTTGTCGCCGCCGGCGTCATCCGCCGCGTCAAGGATGGCGTGCGCGTACTGTCCGATGGTGAACTGAAGGCCAAGCTTGCCTTCGACGTCGCCGGTGCTTCCAAGGCGGCGATCGAGAAGATCGAAAAGGCCGGCGGCTCGGTCAAGTTGCCGGAAAAGGCAGCTGCCGAGTAACGGCAATTTGAAGCGCGATCGGCAAGAGTGGGATCCCGTTTTTGCTCACGATTGCGCTTTGATCTGCTCAATTAAGCGGCCGCGTCAACGCGGCCGCTTGCATGTTTAGAGCCCGGAGCTTATCTCGTGAGCTTCGGTGAAACGCACCGCCTGACCTCACGGGCCATCAAGCGTTACCAAGCGGAGAATCAGGCATGGCTTCGGCTGCTGAACAACTAGCCTCGAATCTGAATTTCTCGGCCTTCGCCAAGGCGGAGGACCTGAAGAAACGCATCTGGTTCACCATTGGCGCGTTGCTCGTCTACCGCCTCGGCACCTACATTCCGCTTCCCGGAATCAACCCCGACGCCTTCGCCCAGGCCTTCTCCTCGCAGAGCAAGGGCGTGCTTGGCATGTTCAACATGTTCGCCGGCGGCGCCGTGCAGCGCATGGCGATCTTCGCGCTTGGCATCATGCCTTACATCTCCGCCTCCATCATCATGCAGCTGATGACCTCGGTCATCCCGTCGCTGGAAGCGCTGAAGAAAGAAGGCGAACAGGGCCGCAAGGTCATCAACCAGTACACGCGCTACGGCACCGTGCTTTTGGCACTCGTGCAGGCCTATGGCATTTCGGTGGGGCTTGAGAACGGGAACGGCATCGTCAATGATCCCGGCATGTTCTTCCGCATCTCGACCGTGGTCACGCTGGTCGGTGGCACCATGTTCCTGATGTGGCTCGGTGAGCAGATCACCGCCCGCGGCATCGGCAACGGCATTTCGCTGATCATATTCTCCGGGATTGTCGCCGGCCTGCCGCGCGCCATTTCCGGCACGCTGGAGCTTGGCCGCACCGGCGCCCTGTCGACCGGCCTCATCCTGGCGATCATCGTCCTGGCCATCGTCGTCATTGCGCTCATCGTGTTCTTCGAGCGCGCGCAGCGCCGCCTGCTGATCCAGTATCCGAAGCGCCAGGTCGGCAACCGCATGTTCCAGGGCGACACCTCGCATCTGCCGCTGAAGCTCAACACGTCGGGCGTCATCCCGCCGATCTTCGCTTCGTCGCTGCTCCTGCTGCCGGCCACAGTCGCCGGCTTCTCGCAGACCACAAACATGCCCGCCTGGGCGAGCACCATCCTGGCCTCGCTCGGCCATGGCCAGCCGCTCTACATGGCGTTCTACGCGGCGATGATCGTGTTCTTCGCCTTCTTCTACACAGCGATTGTCTTCAACCCGAAGGACACCGCCGATCAGCTCAAGAAGCATTCGGGCTTCATCCCGGGCTATCGTCCGGGCGAGCGCACCGCCGATTACATCGATTACGTTCTCACCCGCATCACCGTCGTCGGCGCCATCTATCTGGTGCTGGTGTGCCTGCTGCCGGAGTTCCTGATCTCGGCGACTGGCGTACCATTCTACCTTGGTGGCACATCGCTTCTGATCGTGGTCAGTGTCACGCTCGATACGGTTGCGCAGATTCAGGGCCACTTGATCGCGCACCAGTATGAAGGCCTGATCAAGAAGTCGAAGCTGCGCGGGGGGAAGAAAGCCAGATGAGGTTGATTTTGCTTGGGCCGCCAGGGGCGGGCAAGGGGACACAAGCACAAAGACTGGTAGACAAACACGGCATACCCCAGCTCTCGACGGGAGACATGCTGCGTGCCGCCGTCCAGGCCGGTTCGGAAGTCGGCAAGCGTGCCAAGGCGGTGATGGATGCCGGTGAACTGGTGTCCGACGCCATCGTCAACGCCATCGTCGCCGAGCGGATCGACCAGGCCGACTGCGCCAAGGGATTCATCCTCGACGGCTACCCGCGCACACTGGTGCAGGCCGATGCGGTTGAATCGATGCTTTCGCAGCGTGGCATCGGTCTCGACACGGTCATCGAACTGGTCGTCGACGACAGGGCCCTGGTCGGCCGCATCGTCAAGCGCGCCGAGGACGCCAAGGCCGCCGGGCAACCGGTGCGCAAGGATGACAATCCCGCGGTGTTCGAGGAACGCCTGCGCGAGTACTACAAGAAGACCGCTCCGCTGACCGGCTATTATTATGCCAAAGGCAAGCTCAAGACGGTCGACGGCATGGCCAGCATCGACGCGGTGACCGCCGAGATCGAGGCCCTGCTCATGGCGGCCGCCGAGGCGCTGTAAGGGAATTTAAAGATTAGGCTTGACGGGGGCGGCCCGCTGCGGTATGGCGGCCCGTCTTCCTATCAGGTGCGAACTTTGCTTGTCCGCAAGGGCAAGGCAGTCGCTTTGAACTGGAAACTCCCGCAAGGGCCGGCCTCCACCGGACGCGGGGCAACTTTGACAGCGCCAGGCCTGCCTTGTTTGAAAGGTTGGTCGGCCCACATGGAGAAGGAAAGAACATGGCTCGTATAGCCGGCGTCAACATTCCGACCAACAAGCGCGTCGTCATCGCGCTTCAGTACATTCACGGAATTGGCAAGAAGTTCGCCCAGGAGATCGTCGACAAGGTCGGCATCCCGGCCGAGCGTCGCGTCAACCAGCTGACCGACGCGGAAGTCTTGCAGATCCGCGAGACCATCGACCGTGACTATCAGGTCGAAGGCGACCTGCGCCGCGAAGTGTCGATGAACATCAAGCGTCTCATGGACCTCGGCTGCTACCGCGGCCTGCGTCACCGTCGCTCGCTGCCGGTCCGCGGCCAGCGTACGCACACCAATGCACGCACCCGCAAGGGTCCGGCCAAGTCGATCGCCGGTAAGAAGAAGTAATTTGAAGTAGTCGGTGGTGAGTAGTGAGAAGCAGCGTCAACGCCTGCGTCTCGTCACTACTCACCAACTCACTACTCGCTTTCCAGGTGGAGCCGCTGGCATTACGGCGGTGTAGAGATCAACTGAAAGGAATACCATGGCCAAGGAAGCCGCTCGTGTTCGCCGTCGCGAACGCAAGAATATCTCGTCGGGCGTTGCCCACGTCAATTCGACCTTCAACAACACGATGATCACCATCACCGACGCGCAGGGCAATTCGATTGCCTGGTCGTCGGCCGGTGCCCAGGGCTTCAAGGGTTCGCGCAAGTCGACCCCCTTCGCCGCCCAGATGGCTGCCGAGGACGTCGCCAAGAAGGCCCAGGAACACGGCATGCGCATGCTCGAAGTCGAGGTCTGCGGACCTGGCTCGGGCCGCGAATCGGCGCTGCGCGCCCTGCAGGCGGCCGGCTTCACCATCACCTCGATCCGTGATGTGACGCCGATCCCGCACAATGGCTGCCGCCCGCGCAAGAAGCGCCGCGTCTAAGAAATTACCGAACGCCGCGCGAACGCTCATAGGGGCGTTCCTCCGTGGTATTCCAGGTCGCCCGCCACGATTGGATGGTGGCGGGTCAACGGAAGGAAAGCATCATGATCCAGAAAAATTGGCAGGAACTGATCAAGCCGAACAAGATCGAGTTCTCGTCGAAGAAGAAGACGCTGACCACGCTGGTCGCCGAGCCGCTCGAGCGTGGCTTTGGTCTCACCCTCGGCAACGCGCTGCGCCGCGTGCTTCTGTCTTCGCTGCGCGGTGCGGCCGTGACCGCCGTGCAGATCGACGGCGTTCTGCATGAATTCTCGTCCATCGCCGGCGTGCGCGAGGACGTGACCGACATCGTCTTGAACATCAAGGAAATCGCCATCCGCATGGAAGGCGATGGCCCCAAGCGCATGGTCGTGCGCAAGCAGGGACCGGGTGCGGTTCTCGCCGGCGACATCCAGACGGTTGGCGATGTCGAGATCCTCAACCCCGATCACGTCATCTGCACGCTGGACGAAGGCGCTGAAATCCGCATGGAATTCACCGTCGACACCGGCAAGGGCTACGTGCCGGCGGAGCGCAACCGCGCCGAGGACGCGCCGATCGGCCTGATCCCGGTCGACAGCCTCTATTCGCCGGTCAAGAAGGTCTCCTACAAGGTCGAGAACACCCGCGAGGGCCAGGTTCTCGACTATGACAAGCTGACCATGACCATCGAGACCGACGGTTCGATCTCGGGCGAGGACGCGGTGGCTTTCGCCGCTCGCATCCTGCAGGACCAGCTTGGCCTGTTCGTCAACTTCGACGAGCCGCAGAAGGAAGTCGCCGCCGAAGCCGTCACCGAGCTCGCCTTCAACCCGGCGCTGCTCAAGAAGGTCGACGAACTCGAGCTTTCGGTGCGTTCGGCCAACTGCCTGAAGAACGACAACATCGTCTACATCGGCGATCT
This sequence comes from Mesorhizobium sp. WSM4308, assembly GCF_002294905.1. Taxonomy (NCBI): domain Bacteria; kingdom Pseudomonadati; phylum Pseudomonadota; class Alphaproteobacteria; order Hyphomicrobiales; family Phyllobacteriaceae; genus Mesorhizobium; species Mesorhizobium sp. WSM4308. Next base: position 14,145 of record NZ_NSFW01000026.1, read on the forward strand.
CATCCAGAAGACCGAAGCCGAGATGCTGCGCACCCCGAACTTCGGCCGCAAGTCGCTGAACGAAATCAAGGAAGTGCTCGCGGCGATGGGCCTGCACCTCGGCATGGAAGTGCCGGACTGGCCGCCGGAAAACATCGAAGACCTCGCCAAGCGTTACGAAGATCAATATTGAGCATGAATTCCAAGGATCGGCGGCGTACGCCGCTCGATCCGACGGTCATGCGGAAAACCATCAGAGGCCTTGGCCTCTTGAATAACTGAAGAAGGAAAAGAGCCATGCGCCACGGTTTCAAAGGCCGCCGCTTCGCCCGAAGCATTAGCCATCGCAAGTCGATGTTCGCCAACCTCGCCGTGTCGCTGCTCGAGCACGAGCAGATCGTCACCACCCTGCCGAAGGCGAAGGACCTGCGTCCGATCGTCGAGAAGCTGGTGACGCTCGGCAAGCGCGGCGACCTGCACGCCCGCCGCCAGGTGATCGCGCAGATCGGCAATGAAGGCGTCGTCAAGCGCCTGTTCGACACCATCGCCCCACGCTACGCCAACCGCAACGGCGGCTATCTGCGCATCATGAAGGCAGGCTTCCGTCACGGCGACAACGCCGCGATGGCCGTCATCGAGTTCGTCGATCGCGACACGGATGCCAAGGGCGCCGCCGACCGCGCTCGCCTCGAAGCCGAAGGCACCGACACGGAAGCCGCGGCCGCATAACGCCACGTCTTTCCGGAATGAATTGAAGGGGCCTGCGGGCCCCTTTTTCATGTTCTGCGCGCGCCGAGGCGTGACCTAAACGATCTGCCGGCGCGAAAATAATCGGATTTCAGCGGCTTAGCCTTTCATTTTGCACAATCGTCGGGACAATGCGCCCGAACTTGCCTTGGAGGATTCGCTAATGCGCGCCAAAAGACTGTCCCTTGTTCTGCTCTGCGCCTTCATGGTGTTCGCAGCCGCACCGGCAGTCCGGCAGGCGCTGGCCGAAGACGCCGCAAAGCCCGCCGATCCCGGTCTATCCGATGTGTTGACCGATCTGTTGCATGGCGTCGAAGGCGAGAACGCCACCTCGGGGCCTGACAAGCGCGTGCCGTTCGGCCGCGAGGAGGTGCAGCTTTCGTTCGCGCCCCTGGTCAAGCAGACGGCGCCGGCCGTGGTCAATGTCTATGCCTCGCAGACGGCCAAGGTCACATCGCCTTTTGAAGGCGATCCGTTCTTCGAGGAGTTTTTCGGCCGTGCCCAGCCGCGCGCGCAGTCCTCGCTCGGCTCGGGCGTGCTTGTCGATCCGAGCGGTGTCATCGTCACCAATTTCCATGTCATCAAGGATGCCGACGAGGTCAAGGTGGCGACCGCCGACGGGCGCGAATTCACCAGCAAGGTGATGCTCAAGGATGAGACGCTCGATCTTGCAGTGCTCAAGATCGAATCCGACAAGCCGTTCCCCGTCATCGCCATTGGTGATTCCGACGCGCTTGAGGTCGGCGACCTAGTGCTGGCCATCGGCAACCCCTTCGGCGTCGGCCAGACCACCACCAGCGGCATCGTCTCGGCGCTTGCCCGCAGCCATATCGGCGTCTCGGATTCGGGCTATTTCATCCAGACCGACGCGGCGATCAATCCCGGCAATTCCGGCGGCGCGCTGATCAACATGGGCGGCCAGCTGGTCGGCATCAACACCGCCATCTACAGCCGCAGCGGCGGTTCGATCGGCATCGGCTTTGCCATTCCCGCCAACATGGTGCGGGCTTTCGCCGATGCGGCCAAGGCCGGCCTCGATTTCTTCGAACGCCCCTATATCGGCGCCGAGTTCGAGGCGGTAACGCCGCAGATCGCCGAATCGCTCGGCATGGAAAAGCCGACCGGTGCGTTGGTGTCTTCGGTCGATGCCGCCGGTCCTGCCGGAAAGGCCGGGCTGAAAGCGGGCGATGTCGTGCTGCAGATCAACGGCAAGCCGGTCGAGAGCATCGAGGCGCTGGACTATCGCATGGCGACGCTGTCGATCGGCACCAAGGCGAATTTCGCGATCCTGACCAAGGGCCAGCAAGCGGCCATGGACATCGCGCTGGAGCGCGCGCCCGAAGGTGCGAAAGCCTCGGAAGTGACGCTGCATGGCCGCAGCCCGTTCTCGGGCGCCAAGGTTGCGGAATTGTCGCCGCGCCTTGCCCAGAAGCTTGGCCTGCGCACCGATCTCAAGGGCGTGACGGTGATCGATATCAACCGCGATTCGCCGGCCGCCGATTTCGGCTTCCTGCCGGGCGACATCGTGCGCGAGGTCAACGGCACCACCATCGATACCGCCGCGACACTGGCGCAGGTCGCCCAGCAGGATACGCGCTGGTGGCGCTTTACCGTCGAGCGCGGCGGGCAGATACTGCGCCAGGTGTTGCGTTATTGAGTTCGATCTGAAGGGATCGCGCTCCAAACCAAAAGAAGTACATGGCCGATCTGTTCAGTGTCGATGAACCGGAAAAGGCGCCGCCCGGGCGGCCGCTGGCCGACAGGCTGCGGCCGAGAAATCTAGGCGAGGTCGTCGGCCAGGAGCATCTGACCGGCCCCGATGGCGCGCTGACGCGGCTGATCGGCTCGGGCTCACTCGGCTCGATGATTTTCTGGGGGCCGCCGGGCACCGGCAAGACCACGGTGGCAAGGCTGCTCGCCGGCGAGACCAGCCTTGCCTTCGAGCAGATTTCGGCGGTGTTTTCCGGCGTTGCCGACCTGAAGAAAGTGTTCGAGACGGCCAAGCTGCGCCGCGCCAACGGCCGCCAGACCCTGCTTTTCGTCGACGAGATCCATCGCTTCAACCGCGCACAGCAGGATTCCTTTCTTCCTGTCATGGAGGATGGAACAGTGGTCCTAGTCGGCGCCACGACCGAAAACCCGTCCTTCGAGCTCAACGCGGCTCTGTTATCGCGCGCGCGCGTCATGGTTTTCCATTCGCTCGGCGAGGAGAGCATAGCCAAGCTGATGGTGCGGGCGGAGGAGACGGAGGGCAGGGCGCTGCCGCTCGACGACGAGGCCCGCGCCATGCTGATCCGCATGAGCGACGGCGACGGTCGCGCATCGCTGACCCTCGCCGAGGAAGTCTGGCGCGCCGCCAAGCCCGGCGAGATATTCGATCCCGAGGGGCTGCAGCGCATCGTCCAGCGCCGTGCGCCGATCTACGACAAGGGCCAGGACGGGCACTACAATCTGATCTCGGCGCTGCACAAATCGGTGCGCGGTTCCGATCCCGACGCGGCACTCTACTATCTCGCCCGCATGTTCGACGCCGGCGAGGATCCGCTCTATCTCGGCCGCCGGCTGGTGCGCATGGCGATGGAAGACATCGGCCTAGCCGATCCGCAGGCGCTGGTCGTCGCCAATGCCGCCAAGGACGCCTACGACTATCTGGGCTCTCCGGAAGGCGAACTCGCCTTTGCCGAGGCCACCGTCTATCTCGCGACCGCGCCCAAATCCAATGCCGTCTACACCGCCTTCAAGGCGGCCACGCAGGCAGCCAAGCAGCATGGCTCGCTGCTGCCGCCGAAGCATATCCTCAACGCGCCGACCAAGCTGATGAAGGAAGAGGATTACGGCGCCGGCTATCGCTACGATCATGATGAGCCTGACGCCTTTTCGGGCCAGGACTATTTTCCGGAGAAGATTGGCCGCCAGACCTTCTACGATCCGCCTGAGCGTGGTTTCGAGCGCGACATCAGGAAGCGGCTCGACTATTGGGCGAAGCTGCGCAAGGAACGGGAATAATAGGATTGCGCGGCCCGGCGGTCGTCACGCTTCGAAGCGAGGCCTCGCCATGGGGCATCTCAACCTCGGTTGCTCTCCACGCCCTGCTGGCTGCGATGCTGGCGCTCATGCCGCTGCCAAAGCGGCCGAAGCGGCTGGACGAGGAACGGGTGTCGGTCGACATTCTGACACCCCAGCAGTTCGAGGCCTCGACAAGGCCGCCGCCGGCGCCAGCACCGCCTTCAGCACCCGAGGCACAAGCGCCCGCACCAACGCCAACGCCGAGCGCTCCTCGATCTACACCACCCACCGCGCCGACCATGATTCGGCCGACCGAAATGCTGTCGGCCAAGACGCTCGCCGATCCGCGCAGCCGGCAGGCGCGCGCAGATCTCGCGACCTTCGCTTCCGATGAACGCATGGTGCAATTGTGCAATCTCGAGGCCATGGACCAGATCCAGCGATGGCGCGCGGACTTTGAGCCGGAACGCGTCGTGCCTTATGCAACGGCCGAGGAGAAGATCAGCGGCACCGCGATCACCGCGGACGGCGCGGCTTTCCGCAGTCGCAAAAACTGGTATGGTCTGAAGTTCAAATGCCAGCTCGCGCGGGACGGCGAAAGCGTCATCGGCTTTGAGTTCCTGGTCGGCGATCCCGTGGCCAGGGAGAAATGGGACGAGCTCAGCTTGCCAGCGGTGCATTGACCGACGGCTGGTAAATTCCACCAGGCAACTGCCGGGCCACGATGTCGTGGCGTTGTGCGGCGACCCAAAAAACCTTATCAAGGCGCACGACCGGGCGGTGGTCGTTGCCGAGATTTGGCACACTCATTCGCAACAGGATCGCGCTCCGCGCGTGGAAAAATGACAAAAGCCCTTCGCAAATCCCTTCGCAAATTCGCCATCGCCATCCCGCTTCTCGCCCTTGGCTTCTACTTTATCCCCATTCTGACGACGATCTTCATCGTCTGCGGCCTGATTGACGTGCTGCGCAACGACAGGAAGGATCTGGCGCTGTTCTCAGGCTACTTCCTCGGCAACGGCCTGTTCACCTGGCTCTTGTCGCCGTTCAACCTGCTGGTCGATCTGCTCTGCTACCGGAATCCCGGCGTGTGGAAGCTGGAGCAGTTTCCGGAGGATTATCAGCGCGAGGTCAATGAGGTCCTGGACATCTTCAAGGCGCGCAAGGATGAGATCATCGCCGACATCGACGCCAATTTCGGCGCCGGCCGGCGTGGCATGTATGTCTACCAGTGGTACGGCAAGCACCGGATCGACAACGTCGCCGAGTTCAACAAGGATTTCAAATACATCAAGACCATCGCCGTTTCGGTCTTCAGCAAGCGCGAATCGACTTCCTGGCATTTCGGCCCGCTGCGGCTCAGCCTGCGTATCCTCTACAACCTGATCCCCGTGAAAGCGGAAATCTTCGTCGAATGCGGCAACGTCAAGAACTACTGGTACGACAATCCGCAGTTCATTTTCGACGACACGCTGTTGCACCGTTCGGTCAACGAATATGACGGCCGCCGCTACTGCGTGTTCATGGACATCATCAGGCCGTCCCCGTTCCCGAGACTCATTGCCGGCATGCTCGCGGTTGTCTCGGTCAGCGTCGAGCGCATCAATTCGATGTTCTACAAGAACTGGAAGATGATCGGCTCGACCAAGCCGAAGAACGCCGAAACCACCTGACCTGAAAACGTCGACGCTGCCGGCTCTGCTGGCAGCGTCAGGGCGCGATGCATTTTATCTCTGCCGCGCGCACGGCTTCTGTATATCACATATGTATAATATATCGAACGGCCGTTTGGAAGAAGCGGTCCCTTCGGCGGTATTACTGTGCGTCGTCGACGCTTGTGATGTCCATGCGTTTAAGTATACATATTTATCAAGTCATCAATAATTCGTGATACGAATTTGGTAATCCCGATTGGTGGAACGGCACTTCGAGTGCATTAGAAATAGCTTAAATTAGACTGCTACAAACCCGTCTCTTCCTTTGTTGGCGGCTTCAGGTGATCGGGAAAAAAATCTTCGGATTCTGGGGTGCTTACATCTGCACCGTGTTACTTGGCGCCGCTCTGAGCGCCGCGTACATAAATCTCGAAGAGCCCGTCTACTACTGGGACTTCGCGGCCTATTTCAACATGTTCAACCAGCAGGGCGCTCTGCTTGTCGAGAGCCCTTTCGAATGGCTGAGCCAATTGGGCACCTCCATCGCCACGGAAGATTACGGCGTGGCGATCCTGGTGCCCCTGATGCCGTTTCACCTTGTTTTTGGCGGTTCAAGGCTTTCCTTCGTTACCGGAATAGTCGCGGTCTACCTGGTTCCGGCGGTTCTTTTGATAGGCAGAATAAGCTATCAGGAGGCGGTCTCCGAGACGCCCTCCCGTAGTTGGATCGCCGTATGGATCGCGGCCTTCCTGTACACGCCATTCTGGGCGCCGACGCTTCGGGGAATGCCTGACATTGCCGGCTGTCTCGCCTTGACCGCGGCAACCTATTTTCTCTGGAAATCCAAATTCCTGACCCGCGAACCGGTGATGAGCGGAATATCCGTCGGCGCCTGCCTGTGGTTGGCGTTCATGCTGCGCCGCTGGTACGCCTATGCGGACATAGGGATCACCGTGTCAGCGGCATTCCTGGGTTTGCTGCAGATTGCAAGGGAGCGGGATTTGCCGGCCCTCCGCAACGCGGCCCTGGGCGGCGCGTGCGCGATTTTCCTTATTGCCGCGACGGCGTTGAACTTCCAGCTGCCGTTGATTGCCAAGATTCTGCAAACCAGCTACGCTGACCTTTACAGCGGATACAAGACGACCTTTGTCACTCAGCTCGGTGACGTCGGATCCCGGCTCAGCTATCTGAACTGGGCGTTGATTGTGGTGGGCCTCCACATCTCGGTTGTGCGCCGCAACAGATTTGCGGTGTTCTGTGCCATGGCCTCGGTGCTTGCCTTCCTGGCTTTCATCCGGACGCAGGACCCGGAACGTCATCATTCCTTGCCGATGTTTCTTTGGCTCTTTCCCGCCTATGCCCAGGCAATTGTTTCGATCGTCTCCGTGCCGGGCCTGAAATCACGATGGCCGACCGTCGCTATGGTCGCTGTTGCCGGATTTGCTTTTTTGGGCACGTTTTTTCCAGCCGGCCGTCAGTTGTTGTCCCCGGTTGGCTTCGTCTTCGCCAGGGAAGCCACGCTTCCCCTTCACCTCGACAATCTCGCCGAATACAGCCGCCTGATCGATGACCTCGTCGACAGGATGGAACCGAAGGACCGCTTTTCGGTATTTGCGTCGGGTCCTGTGATGAGCGACGCCCTGTTGTTCGGCATGAAACGGGATCTTGTTGCCCATGTCGGATGGATTTGCCAGGTGGACAGTCGTGACCGGTTCCGACCGGACGCATTGAAATCCAGATACGTTGTCGTGACCGACCGGCCGGTTACTCATCTGCAACCGGGCGCGCAGATCTGCGTCACGCTCCCGAACCAGTATATTCTTGAAGGCAAGGGTATCGGTGCCGCGTACGGGCGCATTGCGCAGTACCAATTGTCAGGCGGCGTCGCCGGCTATCTCTACGAACAGGTGCGCCCGGTCAGCAAAGCCGAGGTCGACGCCCTCTACGCTGAATTCAGGAAGAAGTATCCGGACTGGGCAGCGCCTGAATGGTGACGGTGAAGGGATTGACGCCACCGCCTCGACACGGGCAGTAGACCATAATGTTCAATCTGCTTCTCGTGGTCGTCGGCGGCGGCATCGGCGCCGGCATTCGCCATCTCACCAGTATGGGCGCGCTGCGTCTTGTCGGCCCCAATTATCCCTGGGGCACGATGGCCATCAACATCGTAGGCTCCTTTGCCATGGGCCTGTTCATCGCCATCCTGGTGCGGCGTGGCGGGTCGAACGAAGTCAGGCTGTTCGTCGCCACCGGCATTCTTGGCGGTTTCACTACCTTTTCCGCGTTTTCGCTCGATTTCGCGACGCTGTGGGAACGGGGAGCCACGCTGCCGGCATTTGGATATGCGCTGGCCAGTGTCATTGGCGCGATCATCGCCCTGTTTTTAGGTCTTTGGCTCGCAAGAAGCCTGCCTTAATGCTATTGCCGCGCCAAGCGCAGGCCGAGCCCTGCTTTGGAAACGGATAAGCGAAGAAAAAATGGCAGGCGTTGAACAGATCACGGTGGAGGCCGGCGAGGCGGGCATGCGGCTCGATCGCTGGTTCAAGACGCATTTCCCGGGCCTAGGTTTCGGCCATTTGCAGAAGCTGCTGCGCTCCGGCCAGATCCGCGTCGATGGCGGCCGCGTCAAGGCCGACAGCCGTGTCGAGCCCGGCCAGGTGGTGCGTATCCCGCCGCTCGAGGTCGACAAGAAGGGCGAGAGCGCGCTGACTGGCCATTCGATCCGCAACCAGGGCGATGCCGACGTCCTGGCGAAAATGCTGATCCACGAGGACCCAAAGGTTTTCGTCTTCAACAAACCGGCGGGCCTGGCGGTGCAGGGCGGCTCGGGCGTCACCCGCAATGTCGACGACATGCTGGAGGCCTGGCGCAACCAGAAGGGCGAGAAGCCGCGGCTGGTCCACCGGCTCGATCGCGACACATCGGGCGTGCTGGTCGTCGCCCGCACGAGACTGGCCGCCATGAAGCTGTCGGAGGCGTTCCGCGCCCGCGAAACGAAGAAGACCTACTGGGCCTTGGTCAAGGGCGTGCCGCCGAAGCGCGAGGACAAGATCTCGACCTGGCTGATCAAGGAGCCGACCGAGGATGGCGACCGTGTCCGGGTCGCCGCGCATGGTGAAAAAGGCGCCGACCATGCCGTGTCCTACTACCGTATCATCGAGCAGGCGGCGCAGACCATGACCTGGCTGGAGATGGAACCTTATACGGGCCGCACCCACCAGCTTCGCGTCCATGCCGCCTATATCGGCTGCCCGATCATCGGCGACCCGAAATATTTCGAGGCCGACACCAACTGGGACTTCCCCGGCGGTATTCAGAATCGCCTGCATCTGCATGCGCGCCGCATCATCATTCCGCATCCCGACAAAGGCGTCATCGACGTCACCGCGCCGATGCCGCCGCATATGCGCCAGAGCTGGAATCTGATCGGCTTCGACGACGCCAGCGCGGAGGATTGATCTTGAGCGGCGCCACTGACGCGCTCGATCGGCGCGACACGGTCGACATGGCCGCCGCCGCCATCATGGTCGGTCTGACCTTTTCCTGGGGCTTGAACTACGTCGCCGCCAAAATCTCCTATGCCGGCTACGACCCCGTCTTCCTGTCGATCGCACGCTCGATCATCGGCGGCGTCTGCGTCTTCCTCTGGTGCCGCTGGCGCGGCATCGCTCTGTTCAGGCGCGATGGCACATTGCTCGCCGGCATTGCCGTGGGCGTGCTTTTCGGCATCGAGTTCCTCTGCCTCTATGTCGGCCTGGAGCATACGACCGTTGCCCGCAACACGCTGCTGGTCAACTCGATGCCGTTCTGGATGCTGATTGGCGGTCACTTCCTGCTTGGCGAACAGATCACCATGCGCAAGTTCCTCGGCCTGCTGCTGGCTTTTGCCGGCCTCACCGCCGTCTTTTCCGACAAGCTTGGCGGCGGCGACATGCTGTTCGGCGATCTGCTCAGTCTTGGCTCCGGATTTTTCTGGGCTTTGACCAATATCCTCATCAAGCGCTCGAAACTGGTTGAGGCGAGCGCCGAGAAGCTGCTGCTCTACCAACTCGCCGGCGCGGCGATCGTCGGCATATTGGTGCTGCCTCTCGCCGGCCCGCCGGTGCGCGATCCGTCCTTGTTGCCGACTTTGGCGCTGCTTTTCCAGGCGATCTATATCGTCGCCTTCACCTATGTCCTGTGGTTCTGGCTGCTGCGTCGCTATCCGGCCTCCGGCCTGTCCAGCTTTACCTTCCTGTCGCCGGTTTTTGGTGTCCTGTGCGGCGCGATCATCTTGAACGAGCTGCTGACCATTCGCATTTTCCTGGCACTTGGCTTGATTGCGGCGGGCCTGATCATCGTTAACCGGCCGGCGCGCAAGCTGACACCGGTGTGAGAGAGGCTTTTCATGCGTGACATCCTCAACGACCTCGAAGCGGGCAAGTATCTTTCCGATCCGGATCCGGTGCGTCGCGCCCAGATCCAGATGAAGACGCCGCTGCCCAAGCGCTTCTACAAAACCGCTTCGGTTGCGCCGATAGCGGGAGGTTTCGCCGTGCATCTCGACGGCAAGCCGGTGCGCACGCCGGGCAAGGCGCTGCTGGCGCTGCCGACCGAGGCGGCGGCAGTGCTGGTTGCAGGCGAATTCGCGGAACAGGGCGAGACGATCAATCCGGTGACGATGCCGGTGATGCGCCTGGTCAACACCGCCATCGACGGCGTTGCCAGCGATCCGCAGGCGGTGCTGGAAGACATACTGCGGTTTGCCTCATCGGATCTGCTCTGTTACCGCGCCGACGCCCCCCAGGGGCTGGTCGAGCGGCAGAACGAGCAGTGGGATCCGGTCATCGATTGGGCGCGCACGACATTGGGGGCTCGCTTCAACCTTGCCGAGGGGATCATCCATGTCGAGCAGCCGCGCGAGACGATCGCCGTTCTGGGCAGTCATCTCAATCAGCGCGCCGAGCCGCTGCGGCTGGCCGCCATCCACCTCATGACCTCGCTGACGGGTTCGGCGCTGCTGGCGCTGGCGGTCGATTTCGGCAAGCTCGATGCCGAGACTGCCTGGGCCGCCAGCCATGTCGACGAGGACTGGCAGATCGAGCATTGGGGGCAGGATGCCGAAGCGGTTGCGCGCCGTGCCTCCCGCAAACGCGATATGATGGCTGCCGTCAGCCTTCTCGAAGCACTCAAGGGCTGACTATGCGGCGATTGCCGCACCGCACCTAATACCAAAGTCATAATCCCATCGTCGCTCTGCCGTCGGCGGGCGCTTTCTGTCATTTTTCCCGTGATGGCCCGGCATTTTCCGAGTCCGCGTTCGGAGGAGAGCGCTGACACTGGCGCCCGGCATCGAGGACAAGGGTCTCACGGGAGGACAACTCAATGGCAATGGCATCGACCGCCGGCAAAACGAGCCGCGGCATGACTCGGGAAGAGAAGAAGGTCATCTTCGCTTCCTCACTCGGCACCGTTTTCGAATGGTACGATTTCTATCTCTACGGTTCATTGGCGGCCTTCATTGGCTCGACCTTTTTCAGCCCGACCATTCCGGAGGCGACGCGCAACATCTTCGCGCTGCTGGCCTTTGCCGCCGGTTTTCTCGTCCGCCCGTTCGGCGCCCTGGTGTTTGGCCGTATCGGTGACCTCGTCGGCCGCAAGTATACCTTTCTCGTCACCATGACGATCATGGGTCTGTCGACCTTCCTGGTCGGCTTGCTGCCCGGTTATGCGACCTTGGGTATCGCGGCTCCGGTGATCCTGATCGGGCTGCGCATGCTGCAGGGCCTAGCCCTCGGCGGCGAATATGGCGGTGCGGCGACCTATGTCGCTGAGCACGCGCCTGATGACCGCCGCGGTTTCTACACGTCGTGGATTCAGACGACGGCGACACTTGGCCTGTTCCTGTCGTTGATCGTCATTCTGACTGTTCAGAGCTCCCTGAGCAAGGAAACCTACGCCGCTTGGGGCTGGCGTATTCCGTTTATCGTTTCCTTCGTGCTGCTCGCCGTCTCGATCTGGATTCGACTGTCTCTCTCGGAGTCTCCGACCTTCCAGAAGATGAAGGACGAAGGTAAGGGCTCGAAGGCACCGCTTTCGGAAGCCTTCGGTCAGTGGAAGAATGCCAAGATCGCATTGCTGGCGCTGCTTGGCCTGACTGCTGGCCAGGCCGTCGTCTGGTATAATGGCCAATTCTATGCGCTGTTCTTCCTGCAGAACGTGCTGAAAGTCGATGCGCAGTCGGTCAACATCATGATCGCGATCGCGCTGGCACTCGGCTCGATCTTCTTCGTCGTGTTCGGCTGGCTTTCCGACAAGATCGGCCGCAAGCCGATCATCATGGCTGGCCTTGCGCTCGCCATCGTCTGCACCTTCCCGCTGTTCAAGGCATTGACCTGGGCCGCCAATCCGGCACTCGCCAAGGCGCAGCTGGACACAAAGGCAACGGTCACGGCAGCACCCGGCGACTGCAGGTTCCAGTTCAACCCGGTTGGCACCGCCAAGTTCACGACGTCATGCGACATAGCGACTTCGTTCCTGACCAAGAACTCGGTTCCCTATGACGTGGTATCGACGGCGGCAGCCGGAACGGCTGCTACCGTCAAGATCGGTAACGAGACGGTGCCGTCCTACGACGCGGTCGCTGCTGGCGATCAGGCCAAGGCCAAGGACGCCGCCTTCGTCAAGGCGGTCAACATGTCGCTGCAGGACGGCGGGTATCCGCTGAAGCGTGCGGCGATCAAGGTAGCGGACCAGAAGCTCGACGCCTTCGTCGCGGCCAATCCCGAACTCAAGCTCGACGCGGCTGCCATTCGCGGCGGCGAAAAAACCGCGGTGCCGACCGATCAGGCGGTCAAGGACAAATTGTTGACGTCGGAGGAGGCCGCCGGCGCGCCAGAGGTCACCGTCTACAACATACCGGGCGGCGGTGCCTTCGCCATGTTCGCCGATCCGGCCGCCGTGAACTGGCCGATGACGATCGGCATCCTGTTCATCCTGGTCCTGTTCGTGACCATGGTCTACGGGCCGATCGCGGCGATCCTGGTCGAGATGTTCCCGACCCGCATTCGTTACACCGGCATGTCGCTGCCCTATCATATCGGCAATGGCTGGTTCGGCGGTCTGTTGCCGGCAACAGTCTTCGCGCTCAGCGCCTACAAGGGCGATATCTACTATGGCCTGTGGTATCCGGTGGTGATCGCGGCGATGACGCTGATCATCGGCATGATCTTCGTCAAGGATACGCTTGGCACCGACCTGTACGGCAAGGAGTAGCCGTCCTCGGCCAACAGAAAGCCCGGCGTGATCGCTCACGCCGGGCTTTCTGTGTCTGAGACTCCGAAGAAGCGGATCAGCTCTTTGGCTGATTTTCTTCCTCGATGGCCGCTTCGTGATACCAGCCGTCAAAATCGGCGTACGTGCAGCGCAACGAGGCGATCTCTGCCGCGAATTTCGCCTTTGCGCCTAAATTTGAGGCAGAATTTCGCGCTGCCAGAGGGAACATCAGAATTTTTGCCGACGGACGGGAGGGGACGACTTCCATGGGCGGTCTCCTTTCGTTTTCAGGAGCTTGTCGATTCAGCTTTCGCACAAGATAGGTCCTGCGATTCCTTTAGGCAATATGCCTACGAAAAGATCAGCAATTGCCTAATATTTATGCATAATTCGAGCTTGATTGATTTGGGCCCAGTGTTGAGGCGGCTCATGAAATTCGACGCGATACCCCTGCCATTTTGCCGCACCCGCCGAAGTCGGAGTGGCACATGAATTGCATTTTAGGGATCGGCAGCGCCGGCTGCCGACGGCAGACGTGTGTCGAGGCCGTTTGGTGTTCGGTGAACAAGCAACGAGAGGCTAGAATGACGAAATACAAGCTCGAGTACATTTGGCTCGATGGTTACACCCCGGTCCCCAACCTTCGCGGCAAGACGCAGATCAAGGAATTCGCCGAATTCCCGACGCTCGAACAGCTGCCGCTGTGGGGCTTCGACGGTTCCTCGACCATGCAGGCCGAAGGCCGCAGCTCCGATTGCGTGTTGAAGCCTGTGGCGCTTTACCCGGATCCGGCCCGCACCAATGGCATTCTCGTCATGTGCGAGGTCATGATGCCCGATGGCGTCACCCCGCATGAATCGAACAGCCGCGCGACCATCCTCGACGACGAGGACGCCTGGTTCGGCTTCGAGCAGGAATACTTCTTCTACAAGGACGGCCGCCCGCTCGGCTTCCCCGAGAGCGGTTATCCCGCGCCGCAGGGCCCGTACTACACCGGCGTCGGCTACAAGAATGTCGGCGACGTCGCGCGCAAGATCGTCGAGGAGCATCTCGACCAGTGCCTTGCGGCCGGCATCAACCATGAAGGCATCAACGCCGAAGTGGCCAAGGGCCAGTGGGAATTCCAGATTTTCGGCAAGGGCTCCAAGAAGGCCGCCGACCAGATCTGGATGGCGCGCTACCTACTGCTGCGTCTGACCGAGGCTTACGGCATCGACATCGAGTTCCACTGCAAGCCGCTCGGCGACACGGACTGGAACGGCTCCGGCATGCATTGCAACTTCTCGACCAAGTTCATGCGCGAAGTCGGCGGCAAGGCCTACTTCGAGGCCCTGATGGCGCAGTTCGACAAGAACCTGATGGACCACATTGCCGTCTACGGTCCGGACAACGACAAGCGCCTGACCGGCAAGCACGAGACCGCGCCGTGGAACAAGTTCAGCTATGGCGTCGCCGACCGTGGCGCGTCGATCCGCGTGCCACACTCCTTCGTCAAGAACGACTACAAGGGCTATCTGGAAGACCGTCGTCCGAACTCCCAGGGCGACCCCTACCAGATCGCTTCGCAGGTGCTGAAGACGATCTCGCAGGTCGCGACCGACGCGAAGGTTTCGGCCGCCGCCTGATTGTTCGCGGCGCCGAACGCAAGGTCTTCGCCTCGACCAGAACTCGATAACAAAAAGCCCTGGCGGAAACGCCAGGGCTCAGGTTTCTGACAAACCCCTGGCAATTGCCGGGGGTTTTTGATTCAATGGGTTATGTTGAAGCGACCCGCGCTTGAGATGGTAACGTTGGATCAGTTGGATCCTGCTGACCACCTGTTACGCAAGATCGACCGCGCAGTCGACTTTTCCCTCATCCACGATCTGACGGCACCCGCTCTACTGCGCCGACAATGGCCGGCCGCCGCTTGATCCGACTTTGATGTTCAAGGCGCTGTTTGTGGGCTACCTGTTCGGCGTGCGCTCGGAAAGGCAGTTGCTGCGCGAGATCGAGGTCAATGTCGCCTGGCGGAGCGAATACCCCCAAAAAAAGTCAGGTTGAAAAAGACCGGGCAAATTTGCCGGATGGAGAGGCTTTTGGCTGATACTACTTGCCGCCACCCGGTGTGGTGCGCTTTCCACTTCGCCGGAAAAGCCCGAAAAACGGCCTGTTTCATCTCATCCGTAGTCCAACGATCCTTTCTATAAGCCTCTGTTCATACATCGAAATCGGCGATTTATGCCTTCGTCCGGCGACGTTGACAGATCACGCTGCGGCATGCGTATTCGTGGCCATGTGGTTACGCCAAAGCGATGCTGTTCGAACGGGGCGGGGTTTCTTGAACGACGGCATTGGCGGGGGCGCCGGACGAGCGGGCATTGCAGCCTGAGGCAGTGCGCCGCTCGCTCCTGGCGTTCGATTGCGCGCTCGAAACTGCCACCCACAAGCCTTCATTTGTGATTTCCGCCGGTGGTCACGACCCTGGCACGGGACATCAAACGATCTTTGGAACGAAATAGCAGCGCTTGCGTGGCTGGCGACGTGCGCGCCCATCGGTGAGCATTGGTCGATGAGCATTGACGAACAGCAAAAGGCCCTTGAAGGCGGATATCCTTCAAAGGCCTTTTCAACGCTACCGGTACGGGTTCTTACACCGAATAGTACATGTCGTATTCGACCGGATGCGGGGTCATTTCGAAGCGCATCACCTCGGCCATCTTCAGCTCGATGTAGCTGTCGATCTGATCGTCGTCGAAGACGCCGCCGGCCTTCAGGAAGCCGCGGTCCTTGTCGAGGCTCTGGAGGGCTTCACGCAGCGAACCGCAGACGGTCGGGATCTTCTTCAGCTCTTTCGGCGGCAGGTCGTAGAGGTCCTTGTCCATCGGCTGGCCCGGGTGGATCTTGTTCTTGATGCCGTCGAGGCCGGCCATCAGCATGGCGGCGAAGGCGAGGTAGGGGTTCGCGCCCGGATCGGGGAAGCGGACCTCGACGCGCTTGGCCTTCGGCGACGAGCCGAACGGGATGCGGCAGGAGGCCGAACGGTTGCGCGCCGAGTAGGCGAGCAGCACCGGCGCTTCATAGCCGGGCACCAGACGCTTGTAGGAGTTGGTCAGCGGGTTGGTGAACGCGTTGATCGCCTTGGCGTGCTTGATGATGCCGCCGATGTAGAACAGGCAGCTTTCGGACAGGCCGGCATATTCATTGCCGGCGAAGGTCGGCTTGCCGCCCTTCCAGATCGACTGGTGGACGTGCATGCCCGAGCCATTGTCGCCGAAGATGGGCTTCGGCATGAAGGTGGCCGTCTTGCCATAGGCGTTGGCGACTTGATGCACGACATACTTGTAGATCAGCATCTTGTCGGCGTTGCGGACCAGCGTGTCGAACTTGATGCCGAGTTCGTGCTGCGCAGCCGCGACCTCGTGGTGATGCTTTTCGACGCGTACGCCCATTTCTGCGAGCACGGTCAGCATCTCGGAGCGCATGTCCTGCGCGCTGTCGATCGGCGGCACCGGGAAATAACCGCCCTTGATGCGCGGGCGGTGGCCGAGATTGCCGGTCTCGTAGTCGGTGTCGTCGTTGGACGGCAGTTCGGTGGAGTCGAGCTTGAAGCCGGTGTTGTAGGGATCGGCCTTGTACTTGACGTCATCGAACACGAAGAACTCGGCTTCCGGGCCGACGAAGATCTGGTCGCCGATGCCTTCCGACTTCATGTAGGCTTCGGCCTTCTTGGCCGTGCCGCGCGGGTCGCGGTTGTAGGATTCGCCCGAGACCGGGTCGAGGATGTCGCACAGGATGACCATGGTCGACTGGGCGAAGAACGGGTCCATGTGGACCGTGTCCGGATCGGGCATCAGCACCATGTCGGACTCGTTGATGGCCTTCCAGCCGGCAATCGAGGAGCCGTCGAACATGACGCCATCGGCAAACATGTCTTCCTCGACCTCGACGACATCCATCGTTACGTGCTGCAGTTTGCCCTTCGGGTCGGTGAAGCGCAGGTCGACGAATTTCACGTCGTTGTCCTTGATCTGCTTCATGATGTCTTTGGCTGTCGTCATGTCATGTATCCCTGTTTGATGACGTTTTTTGATGGATGACGTTTCTTGGAAGGCTGGTGGCGTCAGACCGCGTCCATTCCGGTCTCACCGGTGCGGATGCGCACGACTTCCTCGATATTGGAGACGAAGATCTTGCCGTCGCCGATGCGGCCGGTCTGGGCCGCCTTGCGGATGGCCTCGATGGCGCCTTCGACCGCGTCGTCGCCGAGCACGACCTCGATCTTCACCTTGGGCAGGAAATCGACGACATATTCGGCGCCACGATAGAGTTCGGTATGGCCTTTCTGACGCCCGAAGCCTTTGGCCTCGGTCACGGTGATGCCTTGCAGTCCGGCCTCCTGAAGCGCTTCCTTCACTTCGTCCAGCTTGAATGGCTTGATGATCGCTTCGATCTTTTTCATGTAAAAAGTGGCCTCCACTGCCAAAAAAACGGGTTGTGAACCCCCGCTTGCGCCTCCATCAAGCACGAACTGTGCCAGATAGCTGGATTCGAAGCGGTTTCATACGATTTCCAACCTATGCCGCGCCGAGATGCAAATTCGCGTCATTCGCAGTATCGGATGCGGCATGGCCTGCTGAAGCGACACAGTCCCCATGATTGCGTCCGCCTAACAATTAGGCAGGATGCTCATCTGGTGTGCGATTTTGCCTTGATACCCGCCTTGGTGGCATGGCCGCAGTTGGTGATGCGCTCCTCTTTGTTTGCGTCGGCTCGAAAACTGGACAATGCTTGATCGAATGCGGATCGGCAATCCATGAGCGATGAACTTCTTACTTCCGCCGAAATGGGCGAGGCGGACCGGCTGACGATTGCCGCCGGTCCAATCGACGGCATCGGCCTGATGCGCCGTGCCGGCGAAGCGGTCGCGGGCGAAGTTCTCAGGCGTTACCCGTCAGCGACGCATGTCCATGTGTTGTGCGGGCCCGGCAACAATGGTGGCGACGGCTATGTTGTCGCCCGCATCCTGGCCGGCAGCGGCGTCACCACCACGATCTGGGCGTCCGGTGCACCGAGGCCGCAAAGCGACGCAGCACTTGCCGCGGCGGAGTGCCCAATCGCGCCCCGGCCGCTGTCCAGGTTTGAAGCGGAGCTCGGCTCGATCGTGGTCGATGCGCTTTACGGGGCAGGGCTGTCCAAGCCGCTGTCGGGCGATGCCGTCAGGGCGGTGGGGGTCGCCACTGATCGGCGTTTGCCGGTTGTCGCGGTCGATCTGCCCTCGGGCGTTTCCGGCGACAGCGGCAGAGTTTTGGGCTTGGCGTTTGCCGCAGCCGCCACTGTGACCTTCGCGCGCAAGAAGCCAGGCCATCTGCTTCTGCCGGGCCGAGAGCGATGCGGCGACATCGTGCTCGCCGATATCGGCATCGGCGACGACATCATTGCACGGCTCCAGTCCCGGATATTCGAGAACAGGCCGGCGCATTGGCTGCGCGATTTCCCGGTGCCGGCTGTCGACGCACACAAGTACAAGCGCGGCCATGTGGGCGTCTTTTCCGGCGGGCCGAGCGCTACCGGGGCCGCGCGGCTGTCGGCGCTTGCCGCGGCTCGAAGCGGGGCAGGGGCGGTGACCGTGCTGTCGCCGGGCAATGCCATGCAGGTCAATGCCGGCCATCTGACCTCGATCATGCTGCGCAAAACCGATGATGTCGCCGACATCAGGGAATTTGTCGGCGAACGCCGGCCTTCGGCCTTCGTTCTTGGCCCCGGCTTCGGCGTTGGTGACAAAACGCGGACCTTTGGGCTGGCACTCCTCGCCTCCGGACAGGCTCAAGCTGCTGCCACACAGGTTGATGGCCTCGTGTTCGACGCCGACGCGATCACCGCGTTTCGCGACGCGCCGGACGTCCTGTTCGAAGCGGCGCGCAGGCCACATGCGCCAGCCCTGGTAATGACGCCGCATGACGGTGAGTTCGCCAGGCTGTTTCCTGACATCGCCTCTGACAATGCCTCGTCCAAACTCGACAAGGCACGCGCGGCGGCCGCACGAGCCAATGCCGTTATCGTCTACAAGGGCGCCGACACGGTGATCGCTGCTCCCGACGGCCGGGCGGCGGTCAATTCCAATGGCGCGGCCTGGCTTGCCACTGCCGGGTCTGGCGACGTGCTGTCCGGCATATCAGCCGGTCTGCTGGCGCAAGCCATGCCGGCGTTCGAAGCGGCCTGCGCCGCGGTCTGGATCCATGCCGAGGCCGGCAGCCGGTTCGGTGCGGGGCTGATTGCCGAGGATCTGCCGCTGGCGCTGGTGCCTGTGCTGCGCGAACTGGTTGCGGATCGAGGCGGGCGCTGAAGGCCGTCGCTTCACAACGGGATGTTGTCGTGCTTCTTCCAGGGGTTCTGCATGTCCTTGTTGCGCAGCATCCGCAGCGCCCGGGCGATGCGGCGGCGGGTCGAGTGCGGCATGATCACCTCGTCGACATAGCCGCGTTCGGCGGCGACGAAGGGTGACAGGAAGCGATCCTCGTAAGTCTTTGTATGGGCTGCGATCTTTTCCGCATCGCCAATGTCCTTGCGGTAGATGATCTCGACCGCGCCTCTCGCTCCCATCACCGCGATCTGCGCCGTCGGCCAGGCATAGTTCATGTCGCCACGCAGATGTTTCGAGGCCATCACGTCATAGGCGCCGCCATAGGCTTTGCGGGTGATGACGGTGATCTTCGGCACGGTCGCTTCGGCATACGCGAACAGCAGCTTGGCGCCGTGCTTGATCAGCCCGCCATATTCCTGCGCGGTGCCGGGCAGGAAGCCCGGCACATCGACGAAGGTGACGATCGGGATCGAAAAACAGTCGCAGAAGCGCACGAAGCGCGCCGCCTTGCGGCTGGCGTCGGAATCGAGCACGCCGGCCAGCACCATCGGCTGATTGGCGACGAAGCCGACGGTGCGGCCCTCGACGCGCCCGAAGCCGGTGACGATGTTCTTGGCGAAACTCTGCTGGATTTCGAAGAAGTCACCCTCGTCGGCGACCTTCAGGATCAGCTCCTTGATGTCGTAGGGTTTGTTGGCGGTGTCGGGGATCAGCCGGTCGAGCGACAAATCGTGGTCAGTGACTGACTGGTAGCATTCGATCTCGGGAATGTCAGATGTGTTCGAGGCAGGCAACAGGTCGACCAGCCGGCGCATCTGCAAAAGCGCCTCGACGTCATTGTCATAGGCGCCGTCGGCGATGGAGGACTTCGTCGTGTGCACCGAAGCGCCGCCGAGGCTTTCGGCGGTCACCGTCTCGTTGGTGACGGTCTTCACCACATCCGGGCCGGTGACGAACATGTAGGAGGTGTCGCGCACCATGAAGATGAAGTCGGTCATGGCGGGCGAATAGACGTCGCCGCCGGCGCACGGACCCATGATCACGGAAATCTGCGGAATGACGCCGGAGGCCAGCACGTTGCGCTGGAAAATCTCGGCATAGCCGCCGAGCGCCGCCACGCCCTCCTGGATGCGCGCGCCGCCGGCATCGTAGAGCCCGATGATCGGCGCGCGGTTGCGCAGCGCCATCTCCTGCACCTTGATGACCTTTTCGGCATGCGCTTCCGACAGCGAGCCACCGAATACGGTGAAGTCCTTGGCGAAGAGGTAGACCGGACGGCCGTTGACCGTGCCCCAGCCGGTGACGACGCCATCGCCGGCGATCTTGGTCTTCTCCATGCCGAAATCGGTCGAGCGGTGCTCGACATACATGTCGAACTCTTCGAAGGAGCCTTCGTCGAGGAACACCTCGATGCGTTCGCGCGCGGTGAGCTTGCCCTTCTTGTGCTGGGCATCGATGCGCGCCTGTCCGCCACCCATGCGGGCGATGTCGCGCCGGCGCTCGAGTTCCTTCAGCACGTCCTTCATCGCTCGGTCCCCAAAATAGAAGCTGCATTTGTGGTAATGATGCCCGTCGGGGAGTGCAAGCGTCGGCTTTCCCAGCCGGTTTTGCTGCGCTGCAACATGACGCCCCTTGCATTCCGGGGCGAACTCAGCCATATGCAGCCCATAGGCGCTTGGGCCGGGAGATTCCGGCCTTCTCGACAAATGAGACTGGTTGCGTCTGTTTTCCCTCTTTCCGGCAAATCGGTAAGGCGGCGAAAAAGCCCCGTGGCATGATGCCTGCGGGCACGACAGCGCAGCCGAGCGGACGCACGCGTCCGCCCGCCTTGTCGTTTCATATCAGTTTTTCGACGGCAGGTTGCGCCCTGCCGCCATTGATGTTTGCGGCCAAGAAGCCGCGTGAAAGAAGAATATTTTGACCAACGAAAACACATTGCCCAGCAACGAAACCGTGGAACTCTCCGGCTTCGCAGCACTGGGAATCACGGGTGCGCTGCTCAAGGCCACCCACAATGCCGGCTTCACGGAGCCGAAGCCGATCCAGATGCAGGCCATCCCGCCGCAGCTGGAAGGCCGTGACATTTTTGGCATCGCGCAGACCGGCTCCGGCAAGACCGCGGCCTTTGCGCTGCCCATCCTGTCGAAGATCATCGCGCTCGGCACCAAGCGGCGCGCCAAGACGACCCGTGCGCTCATCCTGGCGCCGACCCGCGAGCTCGCCGTGCAGATCGAGGACACGATCAAGATCCTCGCCAAGGGCGCGCATGTCTCGACGGCACTCGTGCTGGGCGGCGTCTCGCGCTTCAGCCAGGTGAAGAAGGTTGCTCCCGGCGTCGACATCCTGATTGCCACGCCCGGCCGCTTGACCGACTTGGTGCGCGAGGGCGACCTCATCCTCTCCGACACCAAATGGCTGGTGCTGGACGAGGGCGACCGCATGCTCGACATGGGCTTCATCAACGACGTCAAGCGCATCGCCAAGGCGACCGCGCCTGACCGCCAGACGGCGCTGTTCTCGGCCACCATGCCGGACGAGATCGCCGAACTGGCCAAGGGTCTTCTGAAGAACCCGGTCCGTATCGAAGTCTCGCCGCAAAGCACCGCGGCGGCCGAGATCGTCCAGGGCGTCGTCTTCGCCCGCACCAAGCAGAAGCGCCAGGTGCTGTCGACGATGCTTGCCGACGAGGCGATGAAGTCCGTCATCATCTTTTCGCGCACCAAGCATGGCGCCGACCGGGTGACCAAGGATCTCGAGCGCGATGGCTTCAAGGCCGCCGTCATCCATGGCAACAAGTCGCAGAATGCCCGTCAGAAGGCGTTGAACGATTTTCGCGATGGATCGGTCCGCATTCTGGTCGCGACCGATATCGCGGCGCGCGGCATCGACGTCCCCGGTATCAGCCATGTCGTGAATTTCGACCTGCCGGACGAGGCTGAAAGCTATGTCCACCGCATCGGCCGCACCGGCCGCAACGGCATGGACGGCATTGCGATCACGCTTTGCGATCCTTCGGAAAACAGCAAGCTGCGCCAGGTCGAGCGCATCATCCGCACCAAACTGCCGATCGTCGCCGACCATCTCGGCAGCCCCGATCCGCAGCGCAATCCGGCTGAAAAGCACGAACGCTTCGAGCCCGCCAATGATCGCAACGACCGCAATGGCCGTCGTGACGGCCGGCGGCCGGGCGGCGAGAACAAGGGCAACGGCTTTGGCAAGAAGCGCTTCGGCGACAAGCCGGCCTTTGCCGGTGAGCGCAAGCCGGAAGGCGCCAAGCCCTTCAAGGGCAACAACAAGCGCCGTTTCGGCGGCAAGCGTCCGGCAGCGCGGGCTGCCTGACCAGCCTCATGAAGGCGGGCCAAGCCTTGGCGCTTGGCTGGTTGCCTGATTGACACAGAAAAAGGCGGCCGAAGCGATGCTTCAGCCGCCTTTTTCGTCTGCGCACCTTACTTCGCCACCGCCTCGATCCAGACGGCAATCCGTTGCGCCAGAAATGCCGTGGTCGATGGCGACAGCGCATCGCCGGCAATGACATGGTTGTCCGGGTCGCCGGTGTCGTCGACCGGCACCAGTTCGTGGGGTGCCCTCCAGCGCCCGGCGATTTCGCGGGTGCGGTCTGGCCGCACCACCCTGTCCGAATCCGAGAAGATGAACAGGGCAGGGATATCAGCCTTCTCCACCCGCGCCCTATAGGCGAGTTCCGTCAACGCCTGCATCGGCAGCGTCGCGGCAACCGGATATTTGGTGGTCCAGAATTTCTCGTGCAGCGCGTTGCGCGCCACGAAACTGCGCTCCTTGCCGATGACGAGTTCCGCGATCTGCTTGCCCCAGGGCATCGTCAGGATCTCGGCGCCGGATGCCTTGACGCCGAAATTGGGCGAGATGAATGCAATCGCCGCCACCCCATCCGATGCACCCGGCTGCGTTGCCGCCCATGCCGCCAGCGAGCCGCCGGTCGAGGTCGAGATGACGATCACCTTGTCGCCGATCGCCCGGCCGATGGCGAGCGCTTCCTCATAGTCGTTGATCCAGGCGTTGACGCTGCCTTGCGTCATCGCCGCGCCGTCCCGCCCGTGACCGGTCAGGCGGGTGTAGAAGAGATTGGCGTCCAGCAGGTCGGCCACGTCGTCGGGCAGGGGGCGGACCTCGCCCTTCGAGGCCGAGAAACCGTGGATGTAGACGATCGACAGCGGCGTCTTGGCATGCACCATGGGGTTGGCCCAGACGATCTCCTTCTCGAGCCCGTCGCGGATACCGGGCACGGCGGCTTCCACCTTCGCCACATAGGCCTGCGGATCGTCACCGATGACGGAAGGATCGAAGCGGATCGTGGTGTCGACGGGAACGCGCGGGCCGAAGACGAAAGCCAATGCGAGGACGGCGACCAGGGTCAGCACAGCAAGCACGATCCGTCGCCCCATCGCAGACTCCACGCAACAACAACAAGCCTATGGCGGTGGCCATGAACAGGCAACGACCGTTCAGGCCGTCGCACCACCAAATCCTGTGGGCATCCTATTCGTTGGGTGACTTGCGCTCGTAATGCAGCGGCCGTGCCTTCCAGCTGGTCATCAAGGTGATCACCCATCGGCTTATCGGCCTGGGCAACAAAGCGAGAAATTTCAGCGGCCAGCTCGTGCGGTACGGGAAAGTGACTTCGAAGCCGCCGGATTTGATTGCCTTCACCATGCGGCGCGTCGCCCGGGTGACCGGCATCAGGCCTGGCATTGGCAGCATGTTCTTTTCGGTCAGCGGCGTGTCGACAAAGCCGGGGTTTATCACCTGGACGCGGATGTTCATCTTGTCGAAATCATACTTCAGCGACTCGGCCAGGATATTGATCGCCGCCTTGGTGCCGCCATAGGCGGCCGTCGTTGGCCAGCCGAAATAGGCGGTGACCGATCCGACCAGCACGACATGGCCGCGCGACCGCACGCGCATATACTCCACGACCGGCACCAAGCCGTTGATGATGCCGAAATAGTTGACCTCGAAGGACCGGCGAAAGTCTTTGACGACGAGAGCCTCTCCAGGCGTCGAAATGTAGTTTCCGGCATTGAAGACGGCGAGCACGATGGGGCCGAGCTCCTTCTCGATCGCGGCCACCGTTCTTGCCATGCGCGGCTCGTCCGTGACGTCGCAGGGAAAGGCCGTGACGCTGCCCGGCATCTGCGCGGTCTCGACGATGAGCGTGTCGATCGGATCGTCATCCAGAGCCGTTACCGCCACCGCATAGCCCTGGGACGCCAGATCCCTGGCCAGCGAGCGGCCAATGCCGCTGCTGCCGCCCGTGACCCAGGCGACGCCGTGTTTCGGATCTGCCCGATAGAGTGTCATGCTGCGCCCTGCCGAGTTGTTGGTGCCTTGCTCTAGCGGTCAGGGAATCGAATGAAAAGAGTGCTTTTCGACCACGGATGCAAATGAACTGTGGGATATCGAGCAGGCTGCAAAGGGTGTAGACGCACAGCAGTGCCGGAAATGCGACTGGACCAGGCGAATTCTTGCCTTGAAACCGAAGCTTCGGGTTTCTAGGGTTTCGGCGCACGCACACAAGGAATCCTGAATGCCCCGTTCTGTGATCGACGCGATCGGCAACACGCCTCTGATCCGCCTTAACAAAGCGTCCGAAGAAACCGGCTGCGAGATCCTGGGCAAGGCCGAATTCATGAATCCGGGGCAATCGGTCAAGGATCGCGCCGGCCTTTTCATCATCCGCGACGCCGAACAGC
This sequence comes from Mesorhizobium sp. WSM4308, assembly GCF_002294905.1. NCBI lineage: Bacteria > Pseudomonadati > Pseudomonadota > Alphaproteobacteria > Hyphomicrobiales > Phyllobacteriaceae > Mesorhizobium > Mesorhizobium sp. WSM4308. Next base: position 38,858 of record NZ_NSFW01000026.1, read on the forward strand.
GCGGCCTGTTGAAGCCGGGCGGCGTCATCGTCGAGGGCACGGCAGGCAATACGGGCATCGGGCTGACGCTGGTCGCCAAGGCATTGGGTTATCGCACCGTCATCGTCATTCCCGATACGCAGAGCCAGGAGAAGAAGGACACGATCCGGTTGCTCGGCGCCGAGCTGATCGAGGTGCCGGCCGTGCCCTACAAGAACCCCAACAATTACGTGAAACTGTCGGGGCGGCTGGCCGAGCAGATGGCTAGGACCGAGCCCAACGGCGCAATTTGGGCCAACCAGTTCGACAATGTCGCCAACCGCGATGGGCATATCCGCACCACGGCGGAGGAAATCTGGACCCAGACCGGCGGCAAGGTTGACGGTTTCGTCTCGGCGGTGGGTTCAGGCGGCACGCTGGCCGGCGTCGCTTTCGGGCTGAAGGCCAAGAGCAAGGATGTGAAAATCGCGCTTGCCGACCCGCTTGGCGCCGCGCTCCACAGTTTCTATACCAGCGGCGAATTGAAGTCCGAAGGCAGTTCGATCACCGAAGGCATCGGGCAAGGGCGTATTACCGCCAATCTCGAAGGGTTCACGCCGGATTTCTCGTTCCAGATCAAGGACGAGGACGCGCTGCCGATCGTCTTCGACCTGATCCAGGAAGAAGGCCTGTGCGTCGGCGGCTCGACAGGCATCAACATTGCCGGCGCTATCCGGCTCGCCAGGGAATTGGGCCCGGGCCACACCATCGTGACCATTCTTTGCGACTACGGCACACGCTACCAGTCGAAGCTGTTCAATCCGGAATTCCTGCGTGAGAAGAATCTCCCGGTGCCGGGCTGGATGGAACTGCAGAGCAAGATTTCGGTGCCTTTCGAAAAGGTCGCATGATGGCGCACAAGACGGAAGCGCTGTTTCGCGACGACGCCTATCTGCGTACGGCGGATGCGGCGGTTGCCGCAGTCAATGATCGTGGCGGCATCATCCTCGACCGGACGATCTTCTATGCCACCTCGGGCGGCCAGCCGGGTGATACCGGCTATCTCGTACGTGCCGATGGCAGCCGCATCGCCATTGCCGCCACCATCACAGGTGAGACCAAGGACGAGATCATCCATGTGCCGGCGCCGGAGCAGGCGGATCTGGTGGTTGGCGAGAAGGTCAACCTCGCGATAGACTGGGAACGTCGGCACCTGTTGATGCGCATGCACGCGGCTTGCCATCTGCTTACCGTCGTTTGTCCGTTTCCAATCACCGGTGCGGCGGTTTCCGAGGACGATAGCCGGGTCGATTTCGACATTCCGGACGCCAGTTTCTCGAAGGAAGAGGTCACCGCCAGCCTGATGGATCTGGTGCGCGCCGATCATCCGATTTTCACCAGGCTGATCAGCGACGAGGAACTCGCCGCTAACCCCGGCCTGGTCAAGTCGAAGAACGTCCGGCCGCCGGTCGGCACCGGCAGGATCCGCCTGGTCTGCATTGGTGAGAATGGCGCGGTCGATAGCCAGCCCTGTGGTGGCACACACGTGAAAAGCACCGGCGAAATCGGTGAAATCCACATCGGCAAGATCGAAAAGAAGGGTCGCGAGAACAGGCGCTTCCGCATCCGTTTCGGCCCGATGCCGGCCGCCTGACACGCAACCCTTGCCGTACCCGCAATAGAGAGAACCAGAATGGCCGAAGACAGTCCTTTCACCGTCGACGCGGACTGGCTGCAGGCGCGCCTGGGCGAGCCCGGCCTGTCCATCGTGGACGCGTCCTGGTACCTGCCGGCGCAAAAGCGCGACGCGCGCGCCGAATACAATGCCGCCCATATTCCAGGCGCCCGCTTCCTGGACCAGGACGCGGTGTCGGATCCCGACGCTGCCTTGCCGCACACGCTGCCTTCGCCTCAGCATTTCGCGCAATATGTCGGTGCGATGGGCGTGTCCGCCGACGACACCATTGTCGTCTATGATGGTCCGGGTTTCTTCTCGGCACCCCGGGCATGGTGGATGTTCCGCATCATGGGTGTTTTCCAGACCTATATCCTGGATAGCGGTTTCGACGCTTGGAAGGCGGCCGGCCGCCCGGTAACGTCTGAGCCGACGAAGATCGCGCCAAGCGTGTTCCATGCCGATTTCGACGCCGGCCGCGTCGCCAGCCTTGCCGACATGCGAGGGATCGTCGAGACCGGCGCCAGCCAGATTGCCGATGCCCGTGGACCCGGCCGCTTCACCGGCGTCGAGCCCGAGCCGCGCGCGGGTGTCCGCTCCGGCCATATGCCGGGCGCACGCAACGTGCCGTACTCCGCACTGTCGGAAAACGGCATGCTGTTGTCGAAGGACCGTTTGCGCAAGGTGATCGAGGACGCCGGCATCGACCTGTCGAAGCCCGTCGTCACGTCTTGCGGCTCCGGTGTCACCGCCGCGGTGGTTACGCTCGCGCTGGAGACGCTTGGCCACACCGACAACAGGCTTTATGACGGCTCATGGACGGAATGGGGCGGGCTCTCCGATACGCCTGTCGTGACCGGCCCCGCGACGGTTGGCCCCGCCAAGACCGGCCCCGCCAAGGGCGGCAAGGAATGAACGCGATGGAAAACGGTGTGCTGCAGGACATTGAAGTCACGGTGACTTTTCTCGAAATGCATGCCCCTCCTGCGGTCTCCCCGCCAGTGCCCTACAACCGCCAGATCGCGCTGCTGAAGACCAGGGACATCCCCTTGCATTTCTATCGCTATCTGATGGACCGGGTCGGCCGCAAATGGCATTGGGTGAATGTTCTCAGGCTGGACGATGAGGAGCTTTCGGCCGGCATCCACCGCGAGGACCGCGACATTAGGGTGCTCTACCTCGACGGCGCGCCAGCCGGCTTCTTTGACCTCAAGCCGCATCTGCCTGATGAAGTCGAACTCGCCTATTTCGGCATGATGGAACATGCCACCGGGCAAGGCATTGGCCGCTGGTTCCTGGGTTCGGCGATTTCAGCCGCCTGGTCGCATGGGCCAAAACGGGTAACGGTGCAGACCTGCACGCTGGACCATCCGGCAGCTCTGCCGCTTTACCAGAAGCTCGGCTTCAAGCCGGTCGCGCAGAAGAACGAGGTCGTGCATCCGCTGCCTTTCGCCGAGCGCTCGGCCAGCGTCATGCGCCCGTGACATTGGCCGGAACCTGAACCGGCCGTTCATCGGCGCTTCAGCCTGCCTTTGGCATCTTGCCCGCATCATCAATGCGGCCGAGGCCGAAGGAGAAATAGATATGCTGACACGCCGTACACTCGTCGCCGCGCTGATCGCAGCGATCGCCATGCCGAGCCTTGCCGCCGCCCAAGCGACGACGCCTTCGGCCGCGACGATCGAGCGCAAGCTCGAGGCGGCGCCCCGGGTGAAGCTGCGGCCCAACGAGCGTGTCACCATCCGCGAATTCAAGCGCCGGCCGGATTTGCGCCGCATGGCGCGCTCGATCGACATCCAGTCGATCAATTTCGCCTTCGGCTCGGCGGCTATTTCCAGTTCGCAATACGACAAGATCGAGAATATCGCCGACGCGCTGCGGCGCATCCTGCGCCGCGATCCCGGCGCCCGCGTGCTGATCGAAGGGCATACCGATGCCGTCGGTTCCTTCCAGTCGAACCAGATCCTTTCCGAACGACGGGCCGCTTCGTTGAAACGTACGCTGGTGCGCGAATTCGGCGTGCCCGGCTATGCCCTGGAAACCGTGGGCTACGGCGAGGAGTTCCTGCTCGTGCCGACGCAGAACGAAAACTGGCAGAATCGCAGGGTGACATTGCGACGCTTCGACGATTTCATTCGGTGAACCAGGGTTCGATCAACTTTAATTAGCTGGCTTGTTTTAATCGGTCGGCCCTATCGATGATGCTTTTTGATCTATGGGAGGGACCGACATCGGATCGGTCCCTCGATCCCTTGGCAAGAATCGGGTGGGAAACATTGGCCCGAGCACATAATTTCCGGTCAGCAAACCGGAGGTTTTCATCATGGCCATTCAGTTCAAGGCGCTACCCAGCGAACAAGTCAGGACGCTGCAACGCGGCGGTCTCGACGCTTACGGCCAGAGGCCAGAGCGGAGGATTTCCGACGGCGACGGCATGCCTTGCCGGCATTGCCTGAAGAACATCGCCGCCGGCGATGCCTATCTCATCCTTGCCTACCGCCCCTTTCCGGAGCTTCAGCCCTATGCTGAAACCGGGCCGATCTTTCTGCATGCGGAAGAGTGCGAGCGTGCGGCCGAGACCGAATTGCTTCCCGAGGTCCTCGAAAGCCCGGACTACATCGTGCGCGGCTATGGCAGGGATGATCGAATCGTCTACGGCAGTGGCGGGGTCATTCCTACCGAAGCGATTGCGGCACGGGCCGAGACTTTGTTCGAGCGCGACGACATCGCCTATGTGCATGTCCGCTCGGCGCGTAACAACTGCTACCAGTGCCGGATTGAGCGGGCCTGAAACGCAAAGGACTGCGCTCGGGAAGCCTGTCGTACTCCCGTCGCATAGATGCGATAGAACCCGATTGTCGATAGATTGGCCGACCGCGGATGAACCGGCGGCAATCTCGATACCGAGGAAGCGGGGCTTTGGCTCCGCTTTTTTGTTGCTTGGGTCCAGCGCAAAAGCCTTCAGCGCAAAAAAAAGCCCGCCGGCTAGGCCGGCGGGCCGCAACTTTTACCTGGAGGGCTTTAGTTGAACTTGTACTTCGCGCCGAGACGCACGGTATGGAAAGAAGAAGTGGATGTGATGGAGTCGTCGGGCAGCCCCAACTCCGACGAGAAATCCTTCTTGGCAAACTGCGAATAGCGATACTCGACACCGACCGTGACGTTGCTGGACACTGCCGTTTCCAGACCGCCACCAACCGAGAAACCGCTGGAACCCCAGTCGAGGATATCGCCGATCGGGTCGGAAGCATTTATGTCGAAATGCTGCCAGCCAGTGCGTAGGCAAGCGTCGATTCGTTCATCTTCATGCCGACGCGGCCGAGCACGTCGAAACCGTAGTCGGTGTCGACATTGATCGATCCGCCGCCAAGGTCCAGCTTCGAGGTCATGCCGGAGTAGCGGGCGTCGACCATAACGCCTGCAACCCAGTTGCCAAAGTCTTGGTCGTAACCAACGTTCAACTCGCCAAACGCGCCTTCGCCACCGAGGCCATTGAACTTGGCGCCGCCGAGCGGCGGGATTTCGATTTGGTGCACGGACGCACCCGCGCCAGCCGCGCCGCCGATATAGAAGCCGGTCCAGTTGTATGCAGGGGTTTCAAAAGTAGCACCGCCGCCATTCCGGGCGCCAAAACGATAGTTGGCCGCAATCTGGAACGTATGCCGCGACGTATCGAGGTTGAGAAGGCCATCCGGAGCCCCGATAAGGCCGGCCTCCGAGAGGAGATCCTCCTTGGTGCCGAAGCGCGTATAACGGTAATCAATAAACCCACCGCGTCTCTAGCAGGGAGTCGGTCAGATTAGGAATGACAAATGTGCAATAGTTTTGGGCAAACCAAAACCTGCGGCTGACACTGTTCTGCCCAGTAACCAGGCCACCGCCCTAGATCGGCCAATAATAAGCCCGCCGGCGTGGACCGGCGGGCAACAATAGCAAGTTGACTTTTTCTGGGTGTATCAGGCGGCCAGAACAGCTTTCGGCTCGACCAACTCGTAGCCGAGCGCTTCGGCGACCGCCCGGTTGGTGATCTTGCCCTTGTGGACATTGAGGCCGTTGCGCAGGTGATGGTCGTCGACCAGCGCCTTCAGGCCCTTGTCGGCGAGCTGCAAGCCGTAGTGCAGCGTCGCATTGTTGAGGGCGTGGGCCGAAGTGACCGGCACCGCACCTGGCATGTTGGCGACGCAATAGTGGATGACGCCATCGACCTCGTAGGTCGGCTCGGCGTGAGTCGTCGCATGCGAGGTCTCGAAGCAGCCGCCCTGGTCGATGGCGACGTCGACCAGCACCGAGCCCTTCTTCATGCCCGACAGCATTTCGCGGGTGACGAGCTTCGGTGCTGCGGCACCGGGAATCAGCACGGCGCCGACGACGATGTCGGCCGAGAAGCATTCTTCCTCGAGCGCCTCGACGGTGGAGTAGCGGGTGTGCACACGGCCGGCGAAGAGGTCGTCGAGCTGGCGCAGGCGCGGGATGGAGCGGTCGATGATGGTGACATCGGCGCCAAGGCCGGCGGCCATGCGGGCCGCGTGCAGACCGACGACGCCGCCGCCGAGCACGGTGACCTTGCCGGGCAGCACGCCGGGCACGCCGCCGAGCAGCACGCCGCGGCCACCATTGGCCTTCTGCAGCGCCGTGGCGCCGGCCTGGATCGACAGGCGGCCGGCGACTTCCGACATCGGCGCGAGCAGCGGCAGGCCGCCACGATCGTCGGTCACGGTTTCGTAGGCGATCGCCGTGACGCCCGAAGCGAGCAGGCCCTTGGTCTGCTCCGGATCCGGAGCCAGATGCAGGTAGGTGTAGAGGATCTGGCCGTCGCGCAGCTGAACCCACTCATTGGGCTGCGGCTCCTTGACCTTGACGATCATGTCCGACTTGGCGAACACGTCGGCGGCGGTCTTGGCGATGCTGGCGCCGGCGGCGCGATAGGCGTTGTCATCGGCACCGATGCCGGCGCCGGCGCCGGCTTCGACCAGAACTTCGTGGCCGTGCGCCACATATTCGCGGACCGAGCCTGGTGTGAGGCCGACACGATATTCGTGGTTCTTGATTTCCTTGGGGCAGCCGACGCGCATTTTCTTCTCCTGATCCGGGCCCTTTTGGGCTCACTCCCTGTATTGTCGGAGTGAACCATGAATCGGCTCGCAAGTGTTTGCGAATGCGCTTGCGCGGACAGGCAGGTTTCGATAATCCTTGCGCGAAATAGCAGGATATTCGCAGGATTCACGAAAAATGCCGCTCGACAGGATCGATATCGCCATTCTTGAGACTTTGCAGAAGGATGGCAGGATACCCAATGCGGCGCTCGCGGAGAAGGTTGGCCTGTCGCAGTCGGCCTGTTCGCGCCGGCTCGATAATTTGGAAAAATCCGGAACCATTCGTGGCTACCACGCCCGGCTGTCCAATGCCGCGCTCGGCCATCGGATGACGGCCATCGTGCATATATCGCTGTCGGGCCAGTTCGAGAAGACGCTGTCGGATTTCGAAGCAGCCATCAAGCGTTGCCCCAATGTCTTGTCCTGCCACCTGATGTCGGGCGAGTACGACTACATCCTGCGCATCGCAGCGAAAGACCTGGTCGACTATGAGCGCATCCACAAGGAATGGCTGTCGGCGATGCCGCATGTGACCAAGATCAACTCGTCCTTCGCTTTGCGCGAAATCGTCGACCGCACCGCCATGGGCATGAAGCCGGAGATGGCTTGAGCTTGCCGGCCTGACCTTGCTCTAAACAGGCTTCAGGCTTCAGTGACGATCCGATTCATCGGAATGTCGTGCGGCTGCGGATAGATGGTGGCGATGCGCTGCAGTTCGTAGCCGACGCCGATGACCAGCGGCTTGGACGGTATGGCGGCCAACGTGCGGTCGAAGAAGCCGCCGCCATAACCCAGGCGATAATTTGCCGGATCAATGCCGACGATCGGCGCGATGACGATGTCAGGCAGCACCGGATCGCCCTCGGCCGGGATCGGGATATTCCAGACGCCCTTTTCCAATCGGTCGCCCGGTTTGTAGGCACGGAAGATCAGGGGGTGCCCTTTCTCGACGACGATGGGCAACGCCGTGCTGCCGCCGCGCTCGTTGACGGACGCCATCCATGGCCGCAGATCCGGTTCACCGCGAAACGGCCAGTAAAGGCTGACCATGCGACCGCGGATCTCGCCTATGATCGTGTCGAGCCCTTCGGCGATGCGCCGGGACATTGCCGTTCGCGCGTCGGCCGAAACTCCAAGGCGGGCTGCGATCAGCCGCTCGCGTTCGGCCTTGCGCCAGCGCCGCACATCGGTCCAGTCGGACAGCGGCGCCCGGAATTCCGGATCGAGTTCATGCATGAAACAGGGCGGCGAGGCATACTGTGCCGGACCCTGGTCGTCATGATTGTTGGCCATGCGTCACCTCATAGCGTATTCGGTGACGCTATACCTCGCGACACGATACAACTTGTGCATTCACGACATGGGACGGCGAGTCCCGGGCACTATCCTTCTGTTGTTGCATTGCACAAAAATACCTACATCCGGGACAGGCATCTTGCCATTGGGGTGAACGAGATGAACCAGGTCAGCCACCATGTTGTCGTCGTCGGCGCGGGGTTCGGCGGCCTCGAACTCACCCACGCGCTGGCTGGACAGCCCGTGCGCATCACCATGATCGACAAGCGCAACCACCATCTTTTCCAGCCGCTGCTCTACCAGGTGGCGACGACCGCGCTGGCGACCTCCGAGGTTGCCTGGCCGATCCGCCATCTTCTGCGCAAACGCAAGGACGTGACGACGCTGCTGGCCAATGTCACCGGCGTCGACCGTACCGGCAAACGCGTATTGCTCGACGACGGCAGCACAGTCGCCTATGACACGCTGGTGCTCGCCACCGGCGCCCGTCACGCCTATTTCGGCCACGACGAATGGGAGCCTTTCGCGCCAGGCCTGAAGACGCTGGAGGACGCCACCACCATTCGCCGGCGCATTCTCACGGCCTTCGAGCAGGCGGAGCGGGAAACCGATCCCGCCAGACGCCAGGCGCTGCTGACCATTGCGATCGTCGGCGGCGGGCCGACTGGCGTCGAACTGGCCGGCACCATCGTCGAGCTGGCGCACGACACGCTGCGCGGCGAGTTCCGCAACATCGACACGCGGCAAACGCGCGTGGTGCTGATCGAGGCCGGTGACCGCATCCTGGCCAATTTCGCGCCAGGACTCTCAGATTATGCCAGCAAGGCGCTCGAGCGGCTCGGCGTGACGGTCGAGCTCGGCCGGGCCGTCACACGCTGCGACGCCGAAGGTGTCGTGTTTGGCGACAAGCAGCTGGCAGCCCGAACGATCCTGTGGGCAGCTGGCGTTGCCGCTTCGCCCGCCGCCGAATGGCTGGGAGCGAAGGCGGACCGCGCGGGCAGGGTGCTCGTCGAGCCTGACCTCAGCGTGCCGGGCAGCCCGGAGATTTTCGTCATCGGCGACGCCGCCCTTGTGCTGCGGCCCGATGGACGGCCGGTACCCGGCGTGGCGCCTTCCGCCAAGCAGGAGGGTCGCCACGTCGCCGCGACCATCAAGTCCAGGCTCGGCGGTGACGACACCACGCGGCCATTTCAATACAAACATGCCGGCGATCTGGCGACGATCGGCAAACGCGCCGCCGCGATCGACTTCGGCTGGATCAAGCTCACGGGCTGGCTCGCCTGGTGGCTGTGGGGCATCGCGCACATCTATTTCCTGATCGGTTTCCGCAACCGGCTTGCGGTTTCCCTGAGCTGGCTATGGATCTACTTGACGGGCCAGCGCAGCGCCCGGCTGATCACCCAGGGTGACAACGACAAGACCTGACTCTTCTTCGCTGTCCCATTCATCCGCCCGTCATCTGGTGCTGATGGATTGACGTGCGGATGCGCGCGACTTCTTGAATGGACTTGAGCTGATTTCGGCGCGAAGTTTGCTTGGGGCAGGGCGTGTCACGTCGTCAATGAGGAGAAAACATGTCGCAACTGCTCCATCCAGTCTCCCGCCGCGGTTTCCTCGCCGGCGCCGCAGCCACAGGGGCGCTGATCGTGCTTCATCCCTTCTCCGCCCGCGCTCAAGCCAACCAGGCGCATCTTCGGATCATGGAGACCACCGACATCCACGTGAACGTGCTGCCTTATGATTACTACGCCGACAAAGCCAACGACACGATGGGTCTCTCGCGCACGGCGTCGCTGATCGACGCGGTGCGCAAGGAAGCCGTCAATTCGATGCTGATCGACAATGGCGACCTGCTGCAAGGCAACCCGATGGGCGACTACATCGCCTACGAGAAGGGCCTGAAGGACGGCGATCTGCATCCGATCATGAAAGGCATGAACCTGCTGGGCTACGAGTGCTCGACGCTCGGCAACCACGAGTTCAACTACGGCCTCTCCTTCCTGGACAAGGTGCTGGCGGGCGCCAATTTCCCCTTCGTCTGCGCCAATCTGATCCGCGGCACCGAGCTTGCCGCCAACCCGCGCGACGACAAGCTCTATCTCAAGCCCTATGTGATCCTCGACAAGAAGATCAAGGACGGTTCGGGCGCCGAACAGCCGATCAGGATCGGCATCATCGGCTTCGTGCCGCCACAGATCATGGTCTGGGATCTCAAGAATCTCGAAGGCAACGTCAAGACGCGAGACATCGTCGAGGCGGCCAAGGCCTGGGTGCCTCAGATGAAGGAAGAGGGCGCCGACATCGTCATCGCGCTCTCGCATTCCGGCATCGACGTGAAGCAGGGCGACATGATGGAGAACGCCTCGTTCTTCGTTGCCGGCGTCGATGGCATCGATGCCGTGTTCACCGGCCACCAGCATCTGGTGTTCCCCGGCAAGAAGGACTTCCAGTCGCTCGAAGGCGTCGACACGCAGAAAGGCACGCTGCAGGGCAAGCCCGCTGTGATGGGCGGTTTCTGGGGCTCGCATATGGGTCTGATCGACCTGATGCTGGAGCGTGACGGATCGAAATGGAAGGTTGTCTCCGCGACCTCCGAAGCGCGGCCGATCTTCGAGCGCGTCGACAACAAGAACAAGCCGACTGTCCCCGACGACAAGCGCATCATCGCCGCCCTCGAACAGGACCACCAGGCGACATTGACCTATGTGCGCCGTCCGGTCGGCAAGACCTCCGCGCCGCTCTATTCCTATTTCGCGCTGGTCGCCGACGATCCGTCGGTGCAGGTCGTCAGCCAGGCGCAGACCTGGTACTTGAAGGATATTCTCAAAAGTACGCAGTGGAAGGACGTGCCGCTGCTGTCGGCCGCTGCTCCCTTCAAGGCGGGCGGGCGCAACGGCGCCGACTACTATACCGACGTGCCGGCCGGCGACATCGCCATCAAGAACGTCGCCGACCTCTATCTCTACCCGAACACCGTGCGGGCCGTGGAGATCACGGGGGCCCAGGTGAAGGAATGGCTGGAGATGTCGGCCGGCATTTTCAACAGGATAGAGGTGGGGAAGGCCGACCAGGCTCTCATAAACACCGATTTCCCGTCCTACAATTTCGATGTCATCGATGGCGTCTCCTACAAGATCGATCTCGCGCAGCCGCCGAAATATGACACCAAGGGCGGAGTGGCAAATGCCGGCGCCAATCGCATCGTCGACTTGATGTTCGCCGGCGAACCAATTGATTCCAATCAGAAATTCGTCGTTGCGACCAACAATTACCGTGCCGGCGGCGGCGGCAATTTCCCCGACATCAATGCCTCGAAGATCATCTACGAGGCGCCGGACACCAACCGCGACGTCATCGTTCGCTACATTGTGAGCCAGGGCACGATCAACCCGTCGGCCGACGGCAACTGGTCGTTCGCACCACTGCCGGGAACCAGCGTCGTGTTCGAGACAGGCGTAAAGGCAAAGGATTTCATTGCCGATGTGAAGGCGCTGAAGATCGAACCGGCGGGCGAGGGCGAAGCAGGGTTTGCGAAATATCGCATCCTTCTTTGAGGGTATCGGCGATCCCTTGGAGACAGGCCCACGCCATACAAGCGTGGGCTTGGTCGCGAAACGGCGGCTTCCGTTGGTTGCGGGGTATCGGCGTCTGCCGCAGGCAAATGATACCGACGCGTGTAAAGCCTACGCCTTGTAGACCACCTGCCGCACGTCGATGTAGCTGGCGCGGAAACCGGCTTCGCAATAGTGCAGGTAGAACTCCCAGAGCTTCTTGAAGCGGTCGTCGAAGCCGAGAGGCACGATCTTCTCCCAGGATCCCCAGAAGCGGTTGCGCCATTCGGCGAGCGTGCGCGCATAGTCGTTGGGAAACACGCGCTCACACAGATGCGCGAGGCCATGGTCCTTGCCGAGCGCCTTCAGGATCGACGGTGTTGGCAGCATGCCGCCCGGGAACACATAGCGCTGGATGAAATCCGGCCTGGCGCGATAGGTGTCGTAGGAGGCCTCGTTGATGGTGATGATCTGCAGGCCCGCGGTGCCGCCGGGCCTCAGGCAGGACTTCATCTTCGAGAAGAACACCGGCCAGTATTTCTCGCCGACCGCTTCGAACATCTCGATCGAGGCGATTCGGTCGTAAGTCCCTGTTTCGTCGCGGTAATCCTGCAACTTGATGTCGACCTTGTCGGCAAGCCCGGCCTTGGCGATGCGTGCCTTGGCGAAATCGTGCTGTTCGCGGCTGATCGTCAGCCCGGTTACGCGGCAGCCGATTTCGCGTGCCGCGAATTCGGCAAAACCGCCCCAGCCGCAGCCGATCTCCAGCACATGGTCCTTTCCGCCGATACCCGTGTCCCTGGCCAGCGCCCGATATTTGGCGGCCTGGGCGCTCTCCAGGTCGTTGGCGCCATTCGCGTAGAGCGCCGAGGAATAGGTCATGCTCGGATCGAGCCACTCCTTGTAGAAGGCGTTGCCGAGATCGTAATGCGCCGAGATGTTGCGCTTCGAACCGGTGCGTGTGTTCTCGTTGAACCAGTGGCGGATGCGCTGGACGGTGTTGATGAGCCAGCTGGCGCCGCCAGCGACGCGTTCGCCGATCGCCGAATTGACCACGAACAATTCCAGGAAGCTGGTGACGTCGGGGCTTTCCCAATCGCCGTCCATGTAGGATTCGGCAACGCCGATCGTACCGCCGGAAAAGGCGCGGCCTGGCAGGCGCCAGTTCTTGAGCACCAGCTCGGCGTCCGGGCCGGGCCCCTTGCCGCCAACCAGAACGGCGCGGCCATCCGGCATCCTGACCTTGAGCGAACCGCGCGGCAGGTTCATTGCCGCCGACAGCACCATGCGCGCCTTGGCGGGCAGGCCCTTGACGATCTCGGCGAAATTGAACTCGTCGAGCCTGACCGCTTCGCCCGGCGCTACGCTTTGATGGTCCCCGTCTGCCATTTCACGCCCCTGGATTTCCGTGGTGCCGGCGCAAATTGCCGGGTCACGGTTCTCTTGGATCATTCGCCAGGTTCGAAAGCCTTGCCTGTCCAGGTAGCTCCCAGTGCTTCCCAGTGAATGCCTGCCACAATCTTCCACGTGATGAGGGGGAACTTCAAGAGGCAGGCCACTGGCTGGGCTGTGCCACGTGGCGTCTGGCATCGGCGCCTTGCGTCAAGTTGCTGCTGTCCACGATCCAAAACGTCTATGGTCGTCGCAGCGCATGTGCGATAGCTTTAGCCATGCGTTATGTAATCGTCATTGCGGCAATCGCGTTTTTCCTGATCTGGGACGGTCTCTACAACCAGGGCCGGTATCTCGACATCTCGGTCAGGGAGCTCAACCACGTCGTGCGTTACGTGACCGGCAAGGCCTGAATTTCCCTCCCGAAGAGCGCAGCCTGGCGCGTCGCACGATGTGCCCGTCGCCGCGGGATTGGCACTCGCATCGTTTGGGGCGCGTCGCAAGGACGCGTGGCGCCATGAACGGTTGACGCGACGAAACCGCCGTCACAAAAGACCCCGGCATTCAGATCGAGGAGGCGGGATTGATCCGGCATATCGTTTTCTTCAGCGCGCGGCGCAAGGAGGATGTGGAGGCGGTGCGCACCGGCCTGCTGGCACTCGGCAAAATTCCGCATTCCAGTTTCTTCGAGGTCACTTTGAACACCAAGGTCGACCCGCTGTCGGATGAAATTGATGTCGTCGTCTACGCCGAGTTCGCCGACGACGCGGCGCTGGCCGCCTACAAGGCGCATCCGCTCTATGCACAGACCACAGCCAAGGTCAAACCGTTACGCGAACTGCGCTATTCCGCCGATGTCGTCGCCGGCAGCTGATCCCGGGCGCGGATCTCGACAAGTGCCTGCGGCCGCCGACCGGAAACGGCCTTGAACCGCGCTCCCGAATGATGCACACCGCGCCCGATGACCGACAGACCAACCACCGGCACGCATCCGCTTGACCATCTCGTTCTGCCGACGCAGAACCTCGAGGTGGCGCGAGCCCGGCTCACTGCGCTGGGCTTCGTCGTTGCGCCGACCGGTATCCATCCCTTTGGAACGGTAAACTGCTGCGTCTTCCTCGCCGACGGCACCTATCTGGAGCCGCTCGCGATTGGCGATGAGCAGGCAGCGATCGATGCGACGGCCGCCGGCAACGTCTTCGTCGCGCGCGATCGCCTCTATCGCGACAGCCGTGGCGATGAGGGGTTTTCGGCTGTGGTCCTGGCGACCGACAATGCCGATGCTGACCATTCACGCTTTGTCGGCGCCGGTCTGTCGGCGGGAGACATTCTGAGCTTTTCGCGCGCTTTCGCCGATACGTCGGGCAAGAGCGATATCGCATCGTTCAAGCTCGCCTTTGCTGCGACCCGCGGAGCAACCGACGCGTTCCTGTTTGCCTGTCAGCGGATCAATGCGCCTGACTTGGACCGTACGGCTTTGCAGGCCCACGCCAATGGCGCCACCGGCATTTTGGAGGTGGTGGCGATCAGCGACCAGCCCGCCGAACAGCATAGGCTGGTGTCCATCGCGGCGAACGATCCTGCTGCCAGCGGCGAGGGCGGGGCGTTTTTCCTGCCAAACGCAACCTTGAGCGTGCTCGACCCCAAATTCTTCACCGCTCGCTTTGGCATTCCGGCGGGTTCGTCCACAAAGCTGCGCTTCGCCGCGATCGTCTTTGCTGTCCGCAGCATCGATGCCACGTCGAGCCTGCTTGCAGCCAATGCTGTCCAGCACGATATAGCGGGCACTGATATTGTCGTGCGGCCGGCATCCGGACAGGGCGCGGCTTTCATCTTCCGGGAGATACAATGAACAAGCCCCAAGTGCCCAATTCGATGGCACCCAATTCGTCGGTAACGGTCGGTAATGTCGTGTTCGACAACAAGGCGGCTTTGGCGCTGATCGCCGGCCCATGCCAGTTCGAGTCGCGCCAGCATGCCTTCGACATGGCCGGCGCGCTGAAGGAACTGACTGCCAAGCTCGGCATCGGCCTCGTCTACAAGACCAGCTACGACAAGGCCAACCGCACCTCGCTGTCGGCAACGCGCGGCGCCGGCATGGACGCCGCACTTCCGGTCTTCGACGAGTTGCGCAAGGAATTTTCGCTCCCCGTGCTGACCGATGTCCACACCGAGGAACAGTGCGCGATCGTCGCGCCGCATGTCGATGTGCTGCAGATCCCAGCCTTTCTGTCGCGCCAGACTGACATGCTGGTCGCCGCCGCGAAAACGGGCAAGGTCATCAACGTGAAGAAGGGGCAGTTCCTCGCGCCCTGGGATATGAAGAATGTGGTCGCCAAGATCACCGGTTCCGGCAACGCCAATGTGCTCACCACCGAGCGTGGCGCGTCCTTCGGCTACAACACGCTGGTGTCTGACATGCGCGCGCTGCCTGTCATGGCCGAGATCGGCGCGCCGGTGATCTTCGACGCCACGCATTCGGTCCAGCAGCCAGGCGGGCAGGGCGGCTCGTCCGGTGGCGAGCGCCGCTTTGTCGAGACGCTGGCCCGTGCGGCCGTAGCCGTCGGTGTCGCCGGCGTCTTCATCGAGACCCATCAGGATCCTGACAATTCGACCTCTTCCGATGGGCCCAACATGCTGCCGCTGAAGGATATGCCGGCCCTCCTGGAAAGGCTGATGGCTTTCGACCGGATCGCGAAGGGCCGCTGAGCCCTGCGCTTCCTGCCCGTGCTTGTGGTCGGGAGGGGCCGGTTGTACGCTTGGCCGGCAAATGAGCGTGTTGCCAGGAGGAAGCCATGTCCGTCGCCCGCGTCACCGAAATCACCTCGTCGTCGAAGAAGAGCTTTCAGGACGCCATCGAGAAGGGAATCGCCCGCGCTGCGAAAACCCTGAAGAACGTGGAAGGCGCCTGGATCCAGGATCAGAAGATCGTCGTCGAGGACGGCAAGATCGTTGCCTATCGCGTCAACATGAAGGTGACTTTCATCCTCGCGGAGTGATTGGCCGACGCCGAAAAAGTCGGGAACTTTCACCCGCGCCCCTCATTGTCAAAGCAGAGTTCAACGACAACGAGGAGCAGATCATGACAACACAGACAGGCCACACCGAAGCCATAGCCGCTTCGCGCGTCATCGGCACGTCGGTCTACAATACTGAAGGCAGGAGCATCGGCAGCATCGAGGACATCATGCTCGACAAGACGTCGAACGGCATCATGTTCGCGGTGATCGGCTTTGGCGGTTTTCTCGGCATCGGCGAGAAGTACCACGCCATTCCCTGGGCCAGCCTCGACTACGACGAGAACAGGGGCGGTTATGTCGTGCCCTTCTCGAAGGAGCAGCTGAAAGCAGCACCCGCCTATTCGATCAACGAATTGGCCGGCGCGGATGGCGAGGCGGCGCGAGACGCATCCTATGAGTATTACAAGGTCACGCCCTACTGGCATTGATGCAACCGCAATCAAAAGGGCCCCGTCTCGACGGGGTCCTTTTTTATCCAACGCGAACGCCTATTCGCTGGTGCTCAACGCCGACAAAGGCGCAAGGGCCTTTGGCGGCGATTGCTGTGTGTCGCACGACGTCAGCAACGCCGCCGCGATCAGGAACAAACTCACGATACCGCTCAACTCGGACATGGCGAAACTCCTCCTGTTTCGCCCCGCGCGACAACAGCCATAACCCGAAATGGATGTCCGGGCGCATGACTTATGATGACAGAAATTTGCGCTTCGTGAATCGGGCTGGTGGCACTATTCGGCCATGGCCGGATTGCCTTTTGCGTCGCTTTGGCTAAGACGGGCGCGACCTTTCGTCAGATCAATCGGGGACATCGCAATGACCGCCATCATCGACATTGTCGGACGTGAAATCCTGGACAGCCGTGGAAACCCGACCGTCGAGGTCGATGTCGTACTCGAAGACGGTTCGATGGGCCGCGCCGCGGTGCCGTCGGGCGCCTCGACCGGCGCCCACGAAGCCGTCGAGCTTCGCGACGGCGGCGCCCGCTATCTCGGCAAGGGTGTGCTCAAGGCCGTAGAGGCGGTCAATGGCGAGCTGTTCGAGGCGATCGGCGGCATGGAAGCCGAGAACCAGATCCATATCGACCAGACCATGATCGAGCTCGACGGCACGCCCAACAAGAGCCGGCTCGGCGCCAATGCCATTCTCGGCGTTTCGCTGGCGGTGGCGAAGGCTGCTGCCGACGCGGCCGGCCTGCCGCTCTATCGTTATGTCGGCGGCACCAAGGCGCATATCCTGCCTGTGCCGATGATGAACATCATCAATGGCGGCGCCCATGCCGACAATCCGATCGACTTCCAGGAATTCATGATCCTGCCGGTCGGCGCGCCGACTTTGCGCGAAGGCGTGCGCTGGGGCTCGGAAATCTTCCACACACTGCGCAAGAAGCTGAAGGATGCCGGCCACAACACCAATGTCGGCGACGAGGGCGGCTTTGCCCCGAACCTGAAGAGCGCGCCGGTGGCGCTCGATTTCATCATGGAATCGATCGAAAAGGCAGGCTTCAAGCCGGGCGAGGAAATCGCGCTCGGCCTCGATTGCGCCGCCACCGAGTTCTTCAAGGACGGCAATTACGTCTATGAAGGCGAGAAGAAGACGCGCGATCCCAAGGCCCAGGCCAAGTACCTCGCCAAGCTCGCCGCCGACTATCCGATCATCTCGATCGAGGACGGCCTTGCCGAGGACGACTGGGAAGGCTGGAAGTATCTGACCGACCTGATCGGCAAGAAGACGCAGCTGGTCGGCGACGACCTCTTCGTCACCAACACGGCGCGTCTACGCGACGGTATCCGCATGGGCGTTGCCAATTCGATCCTGGTCAAGGTCAACCAGATCGGCTCGCTGACGGAAACGCTCGATGCCGTCGAGACCGCGCACAAGGCCGGCTACACCGCTGTCATGTCGCACCGTTCGGGCGAAACCGAGGATTCGACCATTGCCGATCTCGCCGTCGCCACCAATTGCGGGCAGATCAAGACCGGTTCGCTCTCGCGCTCCGACCGCATGGCCAAATACAACCAACTGATCCGCATCGAGGAAGAGCTTGGCAAGCAGGCGAGTTACGCCGGCAAGTCGGTGTTGAAGGCCTGATCCGGGCCAAATTCCAGGGAATGTGTAGGGCGGGTCATTCACTGCCGCCAACGCGCGTCACACGGCCTCGTGTGACGCGCTGCGCACCCTCGGTCCTGGCCCCATGAGCAAGCTTTGGGCGACATGCACTGCCGAGCTCGAACTGGAACGCTTCTGCTGTGGCGGGAAGCGCTCAAGCGCTTTCCGTGCGATGCACGCCTAGCGCCAACGAGAGGTCTGCAGTGATTTTCTGCATCATATCCGGCGAGTCTCGCTCGACACCGTAGACGAAGCCTGGGAAATCGAGCGGTTTCTGGTGAGACCAGATCGCTTCATGCTGGTCCGGAGGCAGAATCTGAGCTGGATTGCCGACGGCAATCCAGCCGATCGGTACGACCGTACCAGGTTCGAGGCGGGTACGCAGGTGAACGATGCCATTGATGCGGACTTCCGATCCGCGGCCTACGTGCGCACCATGGAACACCGCCGCGCCTGTAGCGACAAAAACGTCATCGCCGATTTCCGCGCCAACCACGTGGCTGTTAGGGCCTACAAGGCAATGGTTCCCCATGGTGCAAGGATGACTCGCTGTGGCCCGGATCACTGCATTTTCCAACACGATACAGTCGCGGCCAATGCGAATTGAGCCGCCAGCCTCCGCCACAAGGCGGGCGCCATGCATGATCCGGCTGCCAGCGCCAATGACGACATCGCCACATACTGTGGCATCCGGGGCGACCCAAGCATCGGTGTCGATCGCAGGCGAATGCCCTGCATAAGAAACGATCATCGCTCGCTCTCCTCTCTCTCGATCTCAGCCGCGCGGCAGCCGATCGGGCAAATCTCATGCCCGCAAAGGTCATGCTCGCAGAGGCGACACGTTGTTCTCGCGAAAGCGCGGGAAGTCGTCGCGCCGGCAAGGATCTCGTCCAGCATGGAAGCAAAGTGCCGCCGCTTGTCCGGCTGCAGCGCAGACAGCAATCCGTCGAGCGCGGCGAGCCGAAGAGCTTGCATTTCCCTTACCTGGGCGTGGCCAGTCTCCGTCAGCGACAGCGGAGTGACGCGACCCACCGGGGTGCCACGCACTATCAGCGCCTGCCGTTCCAGGCCGTCGATCAAACGCACGGCTGTCGGTTGACTGACGCCGACGACCTCGGCGAGTTCTGTCGTCGTCAACCCGGGTTTGAAATGCAGCATCGACAGCACCGCCGCAGCACTTGGTGAAAGCTCTCTCAACGAGGCTTCCGTCCTGTCGCGAATCATGGCGCCGAGCGCGCCGAGTTTGTTGGCGTCCAATAATTGCATAGCGTATGCATATGTTATTTCGGCAGAACGTCAACCGCTTTTCCGCATGCAAGCTGCATGCAAGCTGCACGACTGCAAAGGATTGAAAAAAACGACGGCCGGATGCAACTTGCCGGGCCAGGTCATGCCCCGCTCGCCAAACCCCACGGCACGTAACCGTCCGTTAAGCACAATCGGGCGAAAAAGATGCGAGCCGCATGAGTTCGCGGCCGCGGGGATTCGGATCATGTGGACGCGTCAGCACAAGCAGAGAAATACCGGCCGGCTGATCATCCCCTCGCTTTGCGTGGTGTTTCTCGCCTATTTCGGCTTCCATGCCTATCACGGCGAGTTCGGCATCAATTCGAAATATCAGCTGGAAGCCCAGACCGTTGCTCTGCAGGCTCAGCTTGATGCGATCAAGGCGCGCCGGATGGAACTCGAACGGCGCGTTCGGCTGATGCATGACGGCACGCTGGAGAAGGACATGCTTGACGAACAGGCGCGCAGGGCGCTCAATCTGTCCCAGGCCGATGAAATCACCATCATGCTGCCCGCCTCGTCGAAATAACTGAATTTCAGTTAATCGGCAATATTTTCAATGATTTTAATCGCTTAGGCGCATGCCAGCTATGCAAATTCGTCATGGCGCAACGCTCTAACGCGTGTTAGCCTTGCATAAATCGGTGGGGAGAGCTGATCTTCCCGGGGCGGATTTCATGCTGCCCTAATGTCCGCAAAGAGACGCCAACAGGGAGTGATGCATGGCCACCGCAGCCAGAAAAGCGCCTGCCAAATCCAAATCCGAAGCCAAATCAGGGCTTTCCGCGCCCAAGCCTGCTGAATTCACCAAGGATGAGGAGCTTGCCGCGTATCGGCACATGCTGCTCATCCGCCGCTTCGAGGAAAAGGCCGGCCAGCTCTACGGCATGGGCTTCATCGGCGGCTTCTGCCATCTCTATATCGGCCAGGAAGCTGTCGTCACCGGCATGAAGATGGCGCTGATCGATGGCGACCAGATGATCACGGCCTATCGTGACCACGGCCACATGCTGGCCATGGAGCTTTCCCCGCGCGGCGTCATGGCCGAACTGACCGGACGCCGTGGCGGCCTATCCAGGGGCAAGGGCGGCTCGATGCACATGTTCTCCAAGGAAAAGCATTTTTACGGCGGCCACGGCATTGTCGGCGCGCAGGTGTCGCTCGGCACGGGCTTGGCGTTCGCCAACCGCTACCGCGACAACAACAACGTTTCGCTGACCTATTTCGGCGACGGCGCCGCCAACCAGGGCCAGGTCTATGAAAGCTTCAACATGGCCTCGCTGTGGAAGCTGCCGGTGATCTACATCATCGAGAACAATCGCTACGCCATGGGCACCTCGGTGTCGCGCTCGTCGGCCGAAACCAATTTTTCGCATCGTGGCGCCTCGTTCAAGATTCCCGGCATTCAGGTCGACGGCATGGATGTGCGCGCGGTCAAATCCGCCGGCGATCAGGCGACCGAATGGTGCCGCGGCGGCAACGGGCCGATCATTCTCGAAATGCAGACCTATCGCTATCGTGGTCACTCGATGTCCGACCCGGCGAAATACCGCTCGAAGGAAGAAGTGCAGAAGATGCGCTCCGAGCATGACCCGATCGAACAGGTCAAGGCGCGGTTGACCGAGAAGAAATGGGCGACCGAGGACGAACTCAAGGCCATCGACAAGGAGGTTCGCGACATCGTCGCCGACGCCGCCGAATTTGCCCAGAACGATGCGGAGCCGGATCCGTCCGAGCTCTGGACCGATATCGTATTGTAAGGGAGGGCCAGGACATGCCGATCGAAATTCTCATGCCCGCTCTCTCGCCGACCATGGAAGAGGGCAATCTTTCCAAGTGGTTGAAGAACGAGGGCGACAAGGTCGTCGCCGGCGACGTCATCGCCGAGATCGAGACCGACAAGGCGACGATGGAAGTCGAAGCCGTCGACGAAGGCACGCTTGCCAAGATCGTGGTTCCCGCCGGCACCGAAGGCGTCAAGGTCAACGCGGTGATCGCCGTGCTTGCGGTTGACGGCGAAGACACCGACAAGGCCGGCGAAGGTATTGGCGAAGAGCCCGCCAAGGCTGAAACGGCTGCGCCGGCGCCAACTGCGGCGAAGAACGAGGCCGCGGCACCTGTCGCGGCGGCGCCGAAGACCGAGATTGCCGCTGACCCGGATGTCCCCGCGGGCACCGAGATGGTCTCGACCACGGTGCGCGAAGCACTGCGCGATGCCATGGCCGAGGAAATGCGCCGCGACGGCGATGTCTTCGTCATGGGCGAGGAGGTCGCCGAATACCAGGGCGCCTACAAGATCACCCAAGGGTTGCTGCAGGAGTTCGGGCCGCGTCGCGTCGTCGACACGCCGATTACCGAGCATGGGTTTGCAGGCGTCGGCGTCGGTGCGGCGATGGCCGGGTTGAAGCCGATCGTCGAGTTCATGACCTTCAACTTCGCCATGCAGGCGATCGATCAGATCATCAATTCGGCCGCCAAGACGCTCTACATGTCCGGCGGCCAGATGGGCGCGCCGATCGTGTTCCGCGGACCGAACGGGGCTGCTGCCCGCGTCGCCGCCCAGCACTCGCAGTGTTACGCCGCGTGGTACAGCCACATTCCTGGCCTGAAGGTGGTGATGCCGTATACGGCCGCCGACGCCAAGGGTCTGCTCAAGGCAGCCATCCGCGACCCGAACCCGGTCATCTTCCTCGAGAACGAAATCCTCTACGGCCAATCCTTCGACGTGCCGAAGCTTGATGATTTCGTGCTGCCGATCGGCAAGGCCCGCATCCACAAGCAAGGCAAGGATGTCACCATCGTTTCCTTCGGCATCGGCATGACCTACGCGGTCAAGGCCGAAGCCGAACTGCGCGGCATGGGCATCGACGCCGAGATCATCGATCTGCGCACCGTCCGCCCGCTCGACCTCGACACCATCATCGCTTCGGTCAAGAAGACCAACCGGCTTGTCGTGGTCGAAGAAGGCTATCCGCAGAGCTCGGTCGGCGACCATATCGCCAACCAGGTGTCGCAGCGCGCCTTCGATTTCCTCGACGCGCCGGTCATCACCATTGCCGGCAAGGATGTGCCGATGCCTTATGCGGCCAACCTCGAAAAGCTGGCCTTGCCGAATGTCGGCGAGGTCATCGAGGCAGTCAAAGCCGTCACGTATCGCTGAACCGGCCGGGAGGACAAAATGCCAATCAACATCACCATGCCGGCGCTCTCGCCCACGATGGAAGAGGGCAATCTGTCGAAGTGGCTGGTCAAGGAAGGCGATAAGGTTTCGCCGGGCGATGTCATCGCCGAGATCGAGACCGACAAGGCGACGATGGAGGTCGAGGCTGTCGACGAGGGCACGGTCGCCAAGCTCGTCGTTCCCGCCGGCACCGAAGGCGTCAAGGTCAACGCGCTGATCGCCGTGCTTGCCGCTGAGGGCGAGGATGCGGGCGCCGCCGCGAAAAGCGGTGGCGGTACCGCACCGGCGAAAGCCGAAGCGCCGAAAGCGGACGCTCCCAAGGCTGAGGCACCAAAGGCTGAGGCACCAAAGGCTGAACCTGCTGCCGCAGCCGCTCCGAAGGCTGAGCCGGCTCCGGTCGCCAATGGCCATGCGACTGGCGAGCGCACCTTCGCATCGCCGCTCGCACGCCGTATCGCCAAGGAAGCCGGCGTCGATGTGTCAGCCGTGACCGGCACCGGCCCGCATGGCCGCGTGGTGAAGGCCGATGTCGATGCCGCGATTGCCGGTGGCGGGGCCAGGGCTGAGCCCGCCGCCAAGGCTCCTGCCGGTGCACCTGCCGCCGCTGCTCCGGCGGTGAAAGCGATGTCGGACGACCAGGTGCTGAAGCTGTTTGAACCCGGCTCCTACGAACTCGTCCCGCACGACAACATGCGCAAGACCATTGCGCGTCGCCTGGTCGAGGCCAAGTCCACCATCCCGCATTTCTACCTCACGCTCGACTGCGAACTCGATGCGTTGCTGGCATTGCGCACGCAGATCAATGCGGCCGCACCAATGAAGAAGACCGAAAAGGGCGAGGCTCCGGCCTACAAGCTGTCGGTCAACGACATGGTCATCAAGGCGATGGCGATGGCGCTGAAGGCGGTGCCGGATGCCAATGCCTCGTGGACCGAAAGCGCCATGGTCAAGCACAAGCATGCCGATGTCGGCGTTGCCGTGTCGATCCCCGGCGGCCTGATCACGCCGATCATTCGGCATGCGGACGAAAAGACGCTGTCCACCATTTCCAACGAGATGAAGGACCTGGCCAGCCGCGCCCGCAGCCGCAAACTGAAGCCGGAAGAGTATCAGGGCGGCACGACGGCCGTCTCCAATCTCGGCATGTTCGGCATCAAGGATTTTGCCGCCGTCATCAACCCGCCGCATGCGACGATCCTGGCGGTCGGCGCCGGCGAGGAGCGGGCGGTGGTCAAGAATGGCGAGATCAAAATCGCCACCGTGATGTCGGTGACGCTGTCGACCGACCATCGCGCGGTTGACGGGGCGCTCGGCGCGGAACTGCTCGTCGCCTTCAAACGGCTGATCGAGAACCCGATGGGCATGCTGGTCTAGGAAAGGAAAAGGCTGTGCGGAAGTTCTTCACCAGCCTTTTCGCCTTTTTCATTTCCTGGTTTGCCGGCGGTCTGACGGCGCTGGGACTGGCCACCGCAACGGAAGCCCGGGAAGAATACATTCTGGTGTTCATGGCGTCCGCGCTTGTCACCATTGTCGTGACGATTGTGTTTTTCGTTGCGAAGTTTTTTTCGAATGCACCCGCGATCATCGACTCGTCGCCGGCCTGGTCTTGCCAAGCTTGGCCACGGTGCTGGTCCACTGGCTGTTCGTACGCTGGCGGTTGGGGCGCGGTTTGATGAATGCACAGGTGAACGCATGAAGACGGTGCTTTGCTACGGCGACTCGCTGACCTGGGGTTACAACGCCGAAGGCGGGCGTCATGCGCTGGAAGACCGCTGGCCAAGCGTCCTGCAGGCCGGCCTTGGCAGTGGCGTCCAGGTTATCGCCGACGGACTCAATGGCCGCACCACGGCCTTCGACGACCATCTGGCAGGTGCCGATCGCAACGGCGCGCGGCTGTTGCCGACGGTGCTGACGACGCATGCACCGATCGATCTGATCATCATCATGCTCGGCGCCAACGACATGAAGCCTTGGATCCACGGCAATCCGGTCGCGGCCAAGCAAGGCATCCAACGGTTGATCGACATCGTGCGTGGTCATGACTATCCGTTCGACTGGCCGGCGCCACAGATACTCATTGTGTCGCCGCCCGTTGTAAGCCGCACCGAAAATGCCGATTTCAGGGACATGTTTGCCGGCGGCGATGAGGCGTCGAAGCAGCTTGCCCCGCAATATGCGGCGCTCGCCGACGAAGTCGGCTGCGGCTTCTTCGATGCCGGCACGGTGGCGCAAACCACACCACTCGACGGCGTCCATCTCGATGCCGAAAACACGCGAAACATCGGCAAGACGCTGACATCGGTCGTGCGCGTCATGCTGGAATTGTGACTGAAGGAGAAAATCCGTGGCTGAGAACTACGACGTCATCATCATCGGCTCCGGCCCCGGCGGCTATGTCACGGCGGTGCGTTCCGCCCAGCTCGGCTTCAAGACGGCGATCGTCGAGCGCGAGCATCTTGGCGGCATCTGCCTCAACTGGGGCTGCATTCCGACCAAGGCGCTGCTGCGCTCGGCCGAGATCATGCACTATTCCGACTATCTGAAGGACTATGGCCTGAAGCTCGACGGCAAGGTCAGCGTCGACACCTCGGCCGTCGTTGATCGCTCGCGCAAAGTCTCGCTGCGGCTCAATGGCGGCGTTGCCTTCCTGATGAAGAAGAACAAGGTCGACGTCATTTGGGGCGAAGCCAAGCTGTCGAAACCCGGCGAGGTCGTCGTCTCCAAGACGGCCAAGAAGCCGATGGAACCGCAGCCGCCGGTGCCGAAGGGCGTCAAGGGCGAGGGCACCTACACCGCCAAGCACATCATCCTGGCGACCGGCGCGCGGCCGCGCGCGCTGCCCGGCATCGAGCCGGACGGCAAGCTCATCTGGACCTATTTCGAGGCCATGGTGCCAAAGGAGATGCCGAAATCGCTGCTGGTGATGGGCTCGGGCGCCATCGGCATCGAATTTGCTTCCTTCTACCGCACCATGGGCGCCGAGGTGACGGTGGTCGAGCTGTTGCCGGCGGTGATGCCGGTCGAGGACGCCGAAGTCTCGAAATTTGCGCAAAAACAGTTCGAGAAGCAAGGCATGAAGATCATTCTCGAAGCCAAGGTGACCAAGGTCGAGAAGGGCGCCAACTCGGTCACCGCGCATGTCGAGATGAAGGACGGCAAGGTCGAGAAGATCACCGCCGACCGCATGATCTCGGCCGTCGGCGTCCAGGGCAATATCGAGAATCTCGGCCTTGAAGCGCTCGGCGTGAAGACCGACCGCGGCTGCGTCGTCGTCGACGGCTACGGCAAGACGAACGTACCCGGCATCTACGCCATCGGCGATGTCGCCGGCCCGCCCATGCTTGCCCACAAGGCCGAGCATGAGGGCGTCGTGTGCGTGGAAAAGATCGCCAACTTCCCCGGCGTGCACGCCATCGACAAGCTCAAGATCCCCGGCTGCACCTACTGCAATCCGCAGGTCGCCTCCGTCGGCCTGACGGAAGCCAAGGCCAAGGCCGAAGGCAAGGATATCCGCGTCGGCCGCTTCCAGTTCGCCGCCAACGGCAAGGCGATCGCGCTTGGCGAGGATCAGGGCTTCATCAAGACCATCTTCGACAAGAAGACCGGTCAGCTGCTCGGCGCCCATATGGTCGGCGCCGAGGTGACCGAACTGATCCAGGGCTTTGTCGTCGCGATGAACTTGGAGACGACCGAGGAAGAGCTGATGCACACCATCTTCCCGCATCCGACGCTGTCGGAGATGATGAAGGAGAGCGTGCTCGACGCCTATGGCCGCGCGCTGAACGCATGATAGATTCGCCGCAAGAGACTCAGCCGCGAAAGCCGCAGGAGTTCGACGGCAAGGCAGCTCGTTTCCGCATGCATTTTTACGCGCGCAAGGAGAAGGCATATGCACTTGAACGGCGTGGGCTGGATCGCAGCCATCATTATCGGCGGCCTGGCAGGCTGGTTCGCCGAAATGGTCATGAAGAGCAACACTGGCATTTTCATGAACATTATCATGGGCATCGTTGGAGCGATCGTGTTGAACGCCATCCTGCAGGCGCTCAATTTCGGCCCGTTCGGAGTCGGCTGGACCGCCTATCTGATCACCGGCTTCATCGGTGCCTGCCTGCTGATCTGGGTCGGTCGCCTGGTGCGCCGCTAGTCGGTACCGTTCCCGGCTATGCGAAAACGGTTGTAGCGGCATGCGCCGCCGCTGCCTTTTTCTTTGCGCCGAAAAGTCCTAGATGACGATGAAGTGACGATCGCCGACGGGCGGTCGCGAGAAAAGCCAGGGTCCAGATGGTTACTGTCCTCGACACGATCGCCAACGCGCCACGGCTGCGGCACCCCGAGAAGGCGCACAAGCCCGACCAGGAGGTGTTGCGCAAGCCGGACTGGATTCGCGTCAAGGCGCCGGTCTCCAAGGGCTATGCCGAGACACGCGAGATCGTCAAATCGCACAAGCTGGTGACGGTCTGCGAAGAGGCTGGTTGCCCCAACATCGGCGAGTGCTGGGACAAGAAGCACGCCACCTTCATGATCATGGGCGAGATCTGCACGCGCGCCTGCGCCTTCTGCAATGTCGCCACCGGCATTCCGACCGCACTCGACCCCGACGAGCCGGCCCGCGTCGCGCATGCCGTCAGGCAGATGGGGCTGAGCCACGTCGTCATCACCTCCGTCGACCGCGACGATCTTGCCGATGGCGGTGCGCAGCACTTTGCCGATGTCATCCGCGCGATCCGCGCGGCAACGCCGTCGACGACGATCGAAATCCTGACGCCTGATTTCCTGCGCAAGGACGGCGCGCTGGAGATTGTGGTGGCGGCCAAGCCCGACGTCTTCAACCACAATCTCGAAACCGTGCCGTCGAATTATCTGAAGGTTCGGCCGGGTGCCCGCTATTTCCACTCGATCCGGCTGTTGCAACGGGTCAAGGAACTCGATCCGTCGATCTTCACCAAGTCCGGCATCATGGTCGGCCTGGGCGAGGAGCGGAATGAAATCCTGCAGCTGATGGACGATCTGCGCACGGCCAATGTCGACTTCATGACCATCGGCCAGTATCTGCAGCCGTCGAAGAAGCACCATCCGGTGATCCGCTTCGTCACGCCCGAAGAGTTCAAGTCCTTCGAGACGATCGGCCGGACCAAGGGTTTCCTGCTGGTGGCATCGAGCCCGCTGACGCGCTCATCGCACCATGCCGGCGACGATTTCGCCCGGCTGCGCGCGGCGCGGGAAGCACAGCTTCAGAAGTCGGTCTAGCGCTGGTTGAATGCCGAAATTCGAAGCCACCCGCCGCGTCGCCCATACGCCGCAACAGATGTTTGCGCTGGTAGCCGATGTCGAGGCCTATCCGCAATTCCTGCCGCTTTGCGAAGCGCTGACGGTACGCTCGCGCAAGGAGCGTGACGGACGTACCGTTCTGCTGGCCGACATGAGCATCGGCTACAAGGCGATCCGCGAGACCTTCACCACGCAGGTGCTTTTGAAGCCCGACGAGAACGCCATCGACGTGAAGTATATCGATGGTCCGTTCAAATATCTGAGCAATGTCTGGCGTTTCGAGCCCGATGGCGCCGGCTGTGCCGTTCGCTTCTTCATCGACTATGAGTTCAAGAGCCGTATCCTGGGCGCGCTGATGGGCACCATGTTCGACCGTGCCTTCCGCATGTTCGCCGAGGCTTTCGAAAAGCGTGCCGACGTCATCTATGGCGTCGCGTCGTCGACCTAAATCCGGCCAAGCGCTCGCAGCCCAAGCTCCAGGGCGTGCCCGACCGTCTCACGGCGGATGAAATCGCGGCCCTTATCTGCAAACTGCCTGTGTTCGGCCGTCACGGTTTGGCCTTCCAGCCCGACGCCGAACCACACCAGGCCGACAGGCTTCTGCGCCGAACCGCCGTCTGGCCCGGCGATGCCGGTGACCGCAAGGGTTAGTCCCGCTCGCGAACGGGCAAGTGCTCCGGCCGCCATCTCGATCGCCGTCTCGCGGGACACCGCGCCATGCGCCTCGAGCGTCGCCGCTGAAACGCCAAGCATGTCCATCTTGGCTTCGTTGGAATAGGTAATGAAGCCGCGATCGACCACGGCCGAGGAACCGGCAATGTCGGTCAGCGCGGCGATGATCATGCCGCCGGTGCAGCTTTCCGCCGTCGCCACCATGATGCCGCGTTCGCGGCAGGCCTCGAACAGGGCAATGGCCAGTTCGGCGTTGCTCATTCCGGCACCTCGCCGGGGAACACCACGCTAGCGGTGGCGATCGCCGCAATGCCTTCTTCACGACCGACAAAGCCCAATTTTTCGTTGGTTGTCGCCTTGATCGAGATGCGGTCGGCGGAAATCCCCAGCATCCGCGACAGGGCTGCCGTCATCGCCTCGCGATGCGGCCCGACGCGCGGCGCCTCGCAGATCAATGTGACGTCGGCATTGGCGATGCGTCCGCCGCGCTCGCGCACCAGCTTCGCCGCGTGTTCGACGAAGATCCGCGACGCCGCACCTTTCCACTGCGGATCGGATGGCGGAAAATGCGTGCCGATGTCGCCGGCGCCGCAGGTTGCCAGCAGGGCGTCGGTCAAGGCGTGCAGGCCGACATCGGCATCGGAATGACCGGACAGTTTCTTGTCATGTGGAATGGCGACGCCGCACAGTGTGACGTGATCGCCGGGCTCAAAGGCGTGGACATCGTAGCCGTTGCCGGTGCGGATGTCGGGGAAATGCGTGCGTTCGCTGGAAAGCCGCTGGTGCGCCATGGCGATGTCCCGTGCCCAGGTGAGTTTGACATTGTCCGGCGAGCCCGGAACGAGATTGACTGGTATCTGCGCCCATTCGGCGATGGCCGCGTCATCGGTGAAATCCAGCCTGCCCAGTTGGTAGGCCCTGTCGTGCGCGGCAAGGATCGGCCCGTAGGGAAAACCTTGCGGCGTTTGCGCCGCGTGCAGCCCGCTGCGGGAAACGGTCTCCGCGACCACGCCGGCGGCCGACTCGCGCTTCAGCGTGTCGGCGACGGGCAGGGCGGGCAACGCCCCCTCGTTCTCGCCGATGGCGGCGATGGTGCGGTCGATCAACTCCGCATCGACGAACGGGCGGACGGCGTCGTGAATCAGAACCTGGCCCGGCGCGTGTTCCTTCAGCGCCAGCAGCCCGAGCCGAACGGACTCCTGCCTGGTCGGTCCGCCAATGATGGCAGTGACGCGCTGTGCCTGTGCGCCCGCTGCTTGCCGGAACAATTCGTGGTCGTCGGCATGAATGGCGACAACGATCCGGCCAGTTCGCGGATGGGTCAGAAACATCTCCAGCGTGTGCGCAATGACAGCGCGGCCGCCAATGTTCTGGTACTGCTTGGGTCCGTTGGCCTGCCCGGCACGAGCGCCGCGGCCGGCGGCGACGATCACCACCGCAACCCCACCTGTCGCGCTCGAGTTTTCACTTCCGTCAGTCATGGCGATTGGCTTAGCGCACGATCCCCAAAAGTGTAATTGGTTTTCCGAAAAGATCGTGCGTCAAATATGAACTCAAAGCCTCCTTCACACGGCATGAAGGACGCGCGGCGCCTTGGCCACGGCAAATCCCCAAGGCTCTGGAATTTTCCCAATTGCGCCTCAATGTGACGTCATTCCGCGTTGCACATTGCCGCTGATATGGCTAGAGAATGTGCAACGAATGGACATGCTTGGTTTTTGTGCATGGTTAACTCAACCAGATTGGCCGCGCCTTTGAACGTCGGCGGCGTGGAAATCCGCAACCGCGTATTCCTCGCGCCGATGTCGGGAATCACCGACGAGCCTTTCCGGCAGCGCGCCCATGCGCATGGCGCGGGCCTGGTCGTGTCCGAGATGGTGGCAAGCGGCGAGCTCGCCAAGGGTAGGGCCGGCTTCGACCTGCGCATACGGCATTCCGGCCTGCCGGTCCATATGGTGCAGCTAGCCGGCCGCGAAGCGATCCACATGGCCGAAGGCGCACGGATTGCCGCAGGCGAGGGCGCCGACATCATCGACATCAACATGGGCTGCCCGGCCAAGAAGGTCACCGGTGGTTATGCCGGCTCGGCATTGATGCTGGATCTTGACCATGCGCTGTCGCTGATCGAGGCTGTGGTCGGCGCGGTCAAGGTGCCGGTGACGGTCAAGATGCGGCTCGGCTGGGACGAAGGCGCGTTCAATGCGCCCATCCTCGCGCGCCGTGCCGAGCAGGCGGGCGTCAAGATGGTGACGGTGCACGGCCGCACGCGCTGCCAGTTCTATCAGGGCAAGGCCGACTGGCGCGCCATCGCCCGTGTCAAGGAAGCCGTGTCCATTCCGGTCGTTGCCAATGGCGATGTCTGTTCCCCGGCCGAGGCAGCCGCCATTCTCGACCAATCCGGCGCCGATGCTGTGATGGTCGGCCGCGCGCATTACGGCGCGCCCTGGATCGCCGGTGGCATCGCGGCAGCTGCGGCGGGCCAAACGGCGGCCAACGTGCCGCAGACTCCCGCGGCTCTGGCCGACTATGTCGTAGGTCACTACGAGGACATGCTGGCGCTTTATGGCGTCGAGAGCGGTTTGCGCCAGGCGCGCAAGCATCTGGGCTGGTATCTCGATCACCATGCCGTTGGCGTCGCCGACGAAGACCGAAAGGCCATCCTGACGTCGTTCGATCCGGCCCGCGTCATTGCCTTGCTGCGCAATGTGTTTTCGCGCGATCCGCAACCCTTGAGCCTGCGGAGCGCCGCATGAACGCCACCGCTGGCCAGGGAACTGAAATGGTGGATGCCGCCCAGATCGTCCTCAACACCATCCGCCGCCCGGTGATCATGATCAGCGAGGACGGGTTCATCACCTTCGCCAATGCCGATGCCGAGGATTTCTTTCGCTCCAGCGCGACCATGCTGGCGCGCAACACGCTGTCTAAGCTCGTCCCCTTCGGCAGTCCGCTGCTGACCCTGGTCGATCAGGTGCGCGAGCGTCGGGCTCCGGTCAACGAGTATCGGGTCGATGTGTCGTCGCCACGCCTCGGCATCGAGAAGGTCGTCGATCTCTATGTCGCACCAGTGACGGAATTCCCGGGCTCCGTCGTGGTCATGTTCCAGGAACGGTCGATGGCCGACAAGATCGACCGGCAGATGACGCATCGCGGTGCCGCACGCTCTGTGACCGGCCTGGCAGCGATGCTCGCCCACGAGATCAAGAACCCGCTCTCCGGCATCCGCGGCGCCGCGCAACTGCTCGAACTGTCCGCCTCCGACGAAGACCGCGCACTGACCCGGCTTATCACCGACGAGACGGACCGCATCGTCTCGCTGGTCGATCGCATGGAGGTGTTTTCCGACGAGCGGCCGATCGATCGCTACCCCGTCAACATCCATGTCGTACTCGACCATGTGAAGGCGATCGCAAAGAACGGTTTTGCGAAGAAAATCAGGATATTGGAGGACTATGATCCATCATTGCCTCCGGTATTCGCCAATCGCGACCAACTGATCCAGGTGTTCCTGAACCTGGTCAAGAACGCCGCCGAGGCAATCGGCAGCGACCCCCATGGCGAGATCGTGCTGTCGACTGCCTTCCGGCCGGGCATCCGCGTTTCGGTTCCAGGCACGCAGGATCGCGTGTCGCTGCCGCTCGAGTTCTGCGTGCGCGACAATGGCTCCGGTGTCTCGGAGGATATACTGCCGATCCTGTTCGATCCCTTCATCACCACCAAACCGAACGGCTCGGGACTGGGGTTGGCGCTGGTCGCCAAGATCGTCGGCGAGCATGGCGGCATCATCGAATGCGAATCGACCCCGCGCGGGACCACCTTCCGCATCCTGATGCCGGCCTGGAAGGAAACGCCGTTCGGCCCTGAAGAAGACGGTGAAGGAGACCGCAAATGACCGCTCGCGGCAATATTCTCGTCGCCGATGACGATGCGGCGATCCGCACCGTGCTCAACCAGGCTCTCTCGCGCGTCGGCCACGAGGTGCGCGTTACGTCCAACGCCTCGACCTTGTGGCGCTGGGTGGCGGCGGGCGAAGGCGACCTTGTCATCACCGACGTCGTCATGCCGGACGAGAACGCCTTCGACATGCTGCCGCGCATCAAGAAGGCGCGGCCGGAGCTGCCCGTCATCGTCATGAGCGCCCAGAACACGTTCATGACGGCAATCCGTGCATCCGAGACCGGTGCCTATGAATATCTGCCGAAACCGTTCGACCTGACCGAACTGCTCAATATCGTCAACCGGGCGCTGTCGGAGCCCCGCCGGCCGAAAATCGATGCGCGGCCCGACGAGCAGCCCGAAACGATGCCGCTGGTCGGCCGCTCGGCGGCCATGCAGGACATCTATCGCATGCTGGCGCGCATGATGCAGACCGACCTGACGGTGATGATCTCGGGCGAATCCGGCACCGGCAAGGAACTGGTGGCGCGCGCGCTGCATGAATATGGCCGCCGTCGCGGCGGACCGTTCGTTGCCATCAACATGGCGGCGATCCCGCGCGACCTGATCGAATCGGAACTGTTCGGCCACGAGAAGGGCGCTTTCACCGGCGCCCAGAACCGCTCCACCGGCCGCTTCGAGCAGGCCGAGGGCGGCACGCTGTTCCTCGACGAGATCGGTGACATGCCGATGGAGGCGCAGACGCGCCTGCTGCGTGTCCTGCAGCAGGGCGAATACACGACGGTCGGCGGCCGCACGCCGATCAAGACGGATGTGCGCATCGTCGCCGCCACCAACAAGGATCTGCGTACCCTAATCAACCAGGGATTTTTCCGCGAGGATCTGTTCTATCGTCTCAATGTCGTTCCGCTGAGGTTGCCGGCGCTGCGCGAGCGCTCCGAGGACGTGCCTGATCTCGTGCGCCACTTCTTCAAGCTCGGCGAAATGGAAGGGCTGCAGACCAAGCGTATTTCATCCGGCGGCATCGAACTGATGAAGCGCTACCCGTGGCCGGGCAATGTGCGCGAACTGGAAAACCTGGTTCGCCGGCTGGCCGCGCTCTATTCACAGGATGAGATCTCCGCCGAAATCATCGAGGCGGAGCTGAAGACCGGCGAGCGCCCCGTGGTCCCCGGCGGCGGCAACCTCATTCCCGACGACCTTTCCATCGGCCAGGCGGTGGAGCATTTCCTGCAGCGCTATTTCGCCTCGTTTGCCGGCGAATTGCCGCCAGCCGGGCTCTACCAGCGCATCCTGTCCGAAGTCGAATATCCGCTGGTCCTGGCCTCGATGACGGCAACCCGCGGCAATCAGATCAAGGCTGCGGAACTGCTGGGGCTGAACCGCAACACGCTGCGCAAGAAGATTCGCGAACTGGGCGTCAACGTCTATAAATCGTCGCGGCCGGGCTGAGTGCTGGTCTGACGCACTCTTTTCAGGGGACTGAGCGGCGAAAGATTTCCGCCATTGTCACACTTGTTGCATAATCGCCACAATGCGTTGCATAGATCGGACGCAATCATTGGCTCCCAGACGGCGACATGGCTCCGCAGGCACCTGTACTCAACCAACCGCTATTCAGCGAACCCGGCGCGCGCGACGGACGCCGCTTGCTGGCGCTGCCCGGCGTGGTGGCGGTCGTCGGCGCGCTGGTCATGGCGGCCATTTCATTCACTATCCTGGTCGGCGCGACGCCGATCGCGCCTGACGCCAGGACGACCTGGGCGCTGATCGCGCTTAACGCCGCATTCGTGCTGTTCCTCATGGCGCTGGTCGGGCGCGAGGTGCATCGCATCGTCATGGCGCGCCGGCATGGCAAGGCGGCCTCGCGGCTGCATGTGCGCATCGTTGCCATGTTCGCGCTGGTTGCCGCCATTCCCGCCATCATGGTGGCCATTATCGCCTCGATCACGCTCGATATCGGCCTCGATCGCTGGTTCGAGATTCGCACCAAGACGATCGTCAATTCCTCGTTATCGATCGCCGATGCCTATGTTCAGGAAAATGCCCGCAACTTGCAGGGCACGACGCTGTCGATGGCCTATGATCTCGACGCGTCGCGAACACTCTACGGCCTTGATCGCACAGGCTTTCTCGACCTCTTGAACAAGGAGGCGGTGGGCCGGTCGCTGGCCCATGCGGCGCTGATCAAGCCCGACGGTTCGTTCGTCATGAGCGCGCAGACCGATGCCGATTTCGCCATGCCGGAACCGCCGGAAGGCGCGGTCAGTAGCGCCACCGACGGCAAACCGGTGCTGATAGAGCCTCGCACCCGCAACATCATGGGCGCCATCGTCAAGCTGCGCGAGATCGAGGGCCTCTACCTCTACACCATCCGCCTTGTCGATCCCGAGGTGATCAAGGCGCGGCAGATCGTCAGGTCCAACACCGACGAGTATCGCAATCTCGAAGACAACAGGCGCACCTCGCAAGTGGCCTTCGCGCTGCCCTATCTGTCGCTGACCCTGATCATCATCTTGTCGGCAATCTGGACCGGCATCGCGGTCGCCGACCGTCTCGTGCGGCCGATTCGCCAGCTCATCGGCGCTGCCGACGAGGTGGCGACAGGCAATCTGGACGTCGCGGTTCCGGTCAGGCCTTCCGACGGCGACGTCGCCTCGCTGGGCGACACCTTCAACAAGATGCTGCTGGAGCTCAAATCGCAACGCAACGAGATCCTGTCGGCAAAGGACCTGATCGACGAACGGCGGCGCTTTTCCGAAGCCGTGCTTGCCGGTGTCACCGCCGGCGTCATCGGCGTCGATCCCTACGGCATCGTCACCATCGTCAACCGTTCAGCCGAATCGATGCTGGCCGTCTCCGCCAGTGCCGCACTCGGGCAGAACCTTTCCGCCATTCTGCCGCATGTTGGCCGTGTCTTCGAGATCGGTCGCCAGTCGGGCAAGCCCGTCTACCGAGAGCAGGTGACGTTTTTCCGCGCCGGGACCGAGCGTACTTTCAACGTGCAGATCACCGTCGAGGCGGGCGATGACGGCTCGGAGGAGAAATCCTACGTCGTGACCGTCGACGACATCACCGATCTGGTCCAGGCGCAGCGTTCTTCCGCCTGGGCCGATGTGGCGCGGCGCATCGCCCACGAGATCAAGAACCCGCTGACGCCGATCCAGCTTTCGGCCGAGCGCATCAAGCGCCGCTATGGCAAGGTCATCACCGAAGACCGTGAGGTTTTCGACCAATGCACCGACACCATCATCCGGCAGGTCGAGGACATCGGCCGGATGGTCGACGAATTCTCCGCCTTCGCGCGCATGCCCAAGCCCGAGATGAAAGCCATCGATCTGCGCGAATCGCTGCGTGAGGCGTCCTTCCTGGTCGAAGTCAGCCGCGCCGACATCACCTTCGAGCGGATTTTCGGCAACGAACCGCTCAAGGGCACGTTCGACAGCCGCCTTTTGGCGCAGGCTTTCGGCAATGTGATCAAGAACGCCGCCGAGGCGATCGACGGACTGGAACAAAAGGACGGCTCGCACGGCATAATCCGGATTCAAGCCGGCCGTCAGAATGGCGCGATTCGAATCGACGTCATCGACAATGGCAAAGGCCTGCCGCGGGAGAATCGCCAACGGTTGCTCGAGCCCTATATGACCACGCGCGAGAAGGGCACCGGGCTTGGTCTCGCTATCGTCAAGAAGATCGTGGAGGACCATGGCGGCAGGCTGGAACTTCATGATGCGCCTGCGGACTTCCATGGTGGCCGCGGGGCGATGATCAGCATCATCCTGCCGCCCGCGGCCGTCACGCCGTTGCGCGGCGAAGGCAAGACGGAACACGAAAGAGAAACTGAAAAGGTCGGTAATGGCGTCTGATATTCTCATCGTCGATGACGAGGAAGACATCCGCGAGCTCGTCGCAGGCATACTGAGCGACGAAGGTCACGAAACCCGTACGGCATTTGACGCCGACAGCGCGTTGGCGGCCATAGCCGATCGGGCGCCGAGGTTGATTTTCCTCGACATCTGGCTGCAGGGCTCGCGCCTGGACGGCCTGGCGCTGCTCGACGAGATCAAGACCATGCATCCCACTCTGCCGGTGGTGATGATCTCCGGTCACGGCAACATCGAAACGGCGGTCTCGGCCATCCGCCGTGGCGCCTACGATTTTATCGAGAAGCCGTTCAAGGCCGACAGGCTGATCCTCATCGCCGAGCGTGCGCTCGAAACCTCGAAGTTGCGGCGCGAGGTTTCCGACCTCAAGCAGCGCAGCGGCGAAACCTTCGACCTGATCGGCATGTCGTCGGCGATGAGCCAACTGCGCCAGACCATCGAGCGCGTCGCGCCGACCAACAGCCGTGTGATGATCATCGGCCCGTCCGGATCAGGCAAGGAACTGGCGGCGCGCGCCATCCACACGCTGTCGGCCCGCAAGGGCGGGCCGTTCGTGACCCTGAGCGCTGCCAACATCACGCCCGAGCGCATGGAGATCGAACTGTTCGGTACCGAATCGAACGGTGTCGAGCGCAAGGTCGGCGCGCTGGAAGAAGCCCATCGCGGCATCCTCTACATCGATGAAGTGGCCGACATGCCGCGCGAGACGCAGAACAAGATCCTGCGTGTGCTGGTCGAGCAGCAGTTCGAGCGGGTAGGGGGCACCAAACGGGTCAAGGTCGATGTCCGCATCATCTCCTCGACCTCGCAGAACCTGGAAGCCATGATCGCCGACGGGCGTTTCCGCGAGGATCTCTATCATCGCCTGGCGGTGGTTCCGGTGATGGTGCCGGGGCTGGCCGAACGGCGCGAGGATATTCCCTATCTCGTCGACAATTTCATGAAGCAGATCGCCCGCCAGGCCGGCATCAAGCCGCGCCGTATCGGCGACGATGCGCTTGCCGTGCTGCAGGCGCACAATTGGCCGGGCAACGTGCGTCAGCTGCGCAACAATGTCGAGCGCCTGATGATCCTGGCGCGCGGCGACGACGTCGATGCGCCGATCACCGCGGACCTTCTGCCGTCCGAGATCGGCGATGTCATGCCGCGCACGCCGAATCAGTCCGACCAGCACATCATGGCGCTGCCGCTGCGCGAGGCGCGCGAACAGTTCGAGAAGGACTATCTGATCGCCCAGATCAACCGCTTTGGCGGCAACATCTCGAAGACCGCCGAGTTCATCGGGATGGAGCGCTCGGCGCTGCACCGCAAACTGAAGTCGCTGGGCGTCTGACGCGCGGGACCTGTGCTGAACAGCGCGTGGTCCAAGCATTTGCCGGTTACGGCGGCGGCGGAATCGCATAAGAAGGCCCGAGATTTTTCAGGGGTCGCCAATGCCGCGCATTGCCTATGTCAACGGGCGCTATGTCGCTCACGCGAACGCTTCCGTGCATATCGAGGATCGCGGTTATCAGTTCGCCGATGGCGTCTATGAGGTCTGCGAGGTGGCGCGCGGCTTCATCGTCGACATGCCGCGCCATCTTGCCCGGCTCAACCGCTCGCTGACCGAACTGTCGATTGCATGGCCGGTCGCGCGCAACGTGCTGCCGCTCATCCTGCGCGAAGTGGTCAACCGCAACCATGTCGTCAACGGCCTGGTCTATGTGCAGGTAACGCGCGGTGTCGCCAGCCGCGAGTTTGTGTTCCCGTCGGCGGACACCAAGCCGTCTTTGGTGGTCACTGCCAAAAAGGCCGATCCGGCGGCTGGAGCAAAGCGAGCCGAGACCGGGATCTCGATCATTACCGTGCCAGAGAATCGCTGGGACCGGGTCGATATCAAGACCGTCGGACTGCTGCCCAATGTATTGGCCAAGCAAAAAGCCAAGGAGGCCGGCGCGCAGGAGGCATGGTTCGTCGACCCCGAAGGCAACGTCAAGGAAGGCGGCTCGTCTAACGCCTGGATCGTCACCAGGGACGGCGTCCTGGTTACCAGACCGGCCGATCACGGCATCCTGCGCGGCATCACCCGCACGACCATGTTCGAGGTTGCGGCGAAGCTCGGCCTGAAGATCGAAGAGCGCGGTTTTTCCGTCGCCGAGGCCAAGGCGGCGCGCGAGGCGTTCATCAGTTCCGCCACGACGATCGCCATGCCGGTCGTGGCCATTGACGGCGATCCTGTGGCCAACGGGCACCCCGGCTCAGTGACACTTTCGTTACGGCAGGCCTTTTTTGACATTGCGGAAAAAAGTCCAGCCTGATAACCGCACAGGTGGAATGAACATCAATATATCTCGTTCTGCTTGTCGTTACTGACGACAAGACGGTGTTTGCGCGCTTGACATGTGCCCGACAATTTGGCGCATTGGCTTGCAAACCGAAGGGGATCGGCGAAAGACAAGAACAATGGCGGAACGATCGCAAAATCTTCAGGACCTGTTCCTGAATTCAGTTCGCAAGAGCAAGAACCCGCTCACCATCTTCCTCATCAACGGCGTGAAGCTGACCGGCGTGGTCACTTCGTTCGACAATTTCTGTGTGCTGCTGCGCCGCGACGGTCACTCCCAGCTCGTCTACAAGCACGCCATTTCCACGATCATGCCGAGCCAGCCGGTTCAGATGTTCGATGGCGAGGAAAGCCAGGGCGCCTGATTGGCACGTGAGAAGGACGCGGACGGCACGGTTCGCGGAAAACCAGCGCATCATCCCGGGACGGAAGCCAAGGGGCCGACCCGGGCTGTCGTCATTGTGCCTGTACTTACTCGTCAGCCGCGCGGCGACGACGACACCAACCGCCCGCGGCTGACGCGTTCGGCCGACGCTCGCCATGACGAGGCGATCGGCCTTGCGCGCGCCATCAATCTCGACCCTGTCCACACGGCTGTCGTGACGGTCAACGATCCGCGTCCAGCAACCTTGCTCGGCAGCGGCAAGGTCGAAGAGTTCGCCCAATTCGTCAAGGACAACGACGCCGAGCTGGTCATCGTCGACCATCCGCTGACCCCGGTGCAGCAACGCAATCTCGAGAGGGAACTGCATGCCAAGGTTCTGGACCGAACCGGGCTGATCCTAGAAATCTTTGGCGAGCGCGCCCGCACCAAGGAAGGCACGCTGCAGGTCGAGCTTGCCCATCTCAACTATCAGAAGGGCCGCCTGGTCCGCAGCTGGACCCACCTTGAACGCCAGCGCGGTGGCGCCGGCTTCCTCGGCGGTCCCGGCGAAACCCAGATCGAATCCGACCGGCGGCAGTTGCAGGAAAAGATCATCAAGCTGAAGCACGAGCTGGAAACGGTG
The DNA here is from genome assembly GCF_002294905.1 of Mesorhizobium sp. WSM4308. Lineage (NCBI taxonomy): Bacteria > Pseudomonadati > Pseudomonadota > Alphaproteobacteria > Hyphomicrobiales > Phyllobacteriaceae > Mesorhizobium > Mesorhizobium sp. WSM4308. Next base: position 78,471 of record NZ_NSFW01000026.1, read on the forward strand.
CGTCGCACCCGCGACCTGCATCGCGCCAAGCGCAAGAAGGTGCCGTTCCCGGTGGTGGCGATCGTCGGCTACACCAATGCCGGCAAGTCGACGCTGTTCAACCGGCTGACCGGGGCGGACGTACTGGCGCAGGACATGCTGTTCGCCACGCTCGATCCGACGCTGCGCCGCGTGCGCCTGCCGCATGGCACGCCGATCATCCTGTCGGACACGGTCGGCTTCATCTCCGACCTGCCGACGCATTTGATCGCGGCTTTTCGCGCCACGCTGGAAGAGGTGGTCGAGGCCGATCTCGTCATCCATCTGCGCGACATTTCCGATCCCGACACGGCGGCACAGGCCGAGGATGTCGAGCGCATCCTGGCCGACCTCGGTGTCGACGCCGGTGACACCAAGCGTGTGATCGAAGTCTGGAACAAGATCGATCTGCTGGACGAAGGCAACAGGAGCCGCCTGCTTGCCGATGCCGCGGACGGCAGCAAGGGTCCGCCGATCGCCATATCGGCGGTGACCGGCGAGGGCATCGATGCGCTTAAGGCGCTCATCGAGACGCGCATGGCCGGCGAGCTCGAAGATCTGACGGTGACGATCGAGCCGGCACAGTTTGGCCTTGTCGATTGGCTGTATCGCAATGGCGATATCGTTTCGCGCACCGACAATGAAGACGGCAGCGCCACCATCTCGCTCAAGGCTACACAAAGCGCTCGCGAAGAGATCGAAAGCCGATTGCGTCGCAAAAACAACGGCTAGGCCGGAGCAACTATAGGAAAAGTGTAAACGCGTTTCCGTCCCGGATTGCCGATCTACAGGCCTACTTCGCGCTCTTCGCTTCCTGCCAGAGCGCTTCCATCTCGTTCAGGGTGGCCTTCTCCAGTGTGTTGCCGGACTTCTCGAGAGCCTGCTCGACATAGTGGAAGCGCGTCCGGAATTTTTCGTTGGTGCCGCTCAAAGCGGCTTCCGAATCGAGCTTGAGATGACGGCCGAGATTGACGACGGCGAACAGCATGTCGCCGAACTCGTCCTTGATCGAGGCCGTCTCGCCCTTCGCCAGAGCCTCGCGCAACTCGCCGATCTCCTCCTCGATCTTGTCGAGGATGGGGGCTGCCTCGCTCCAGTCGAAGCCGACACGGGCAGCCTTCTCCTGAAGTTTTAGCGCTCGCGTCAAAGCGGGCAGGGCGACCGGAACACTGTCCAGAAATCCCTTGCCATTGTCTTCGGGGTCGAGGCCGCGCGCGAGACGGCCTTGCCGTTTCTCCGCCTTCTCCTCGGCCTTGATCTTCTCCCACATGCCCTTGGCCATGCCGGCGCCGCGGGCTTCCTCGTCGCCGAAGACATGCGGGTGGCGCCGGATCATTTTGGTGGTGATGGCCTGGACGACATCCGGGAACGCGAATTCGCCCGCTTCCTCGGCCATTTGCGCGTGGTAGACGACCTGCAGCAGGAGGTCGCCGAGTTCATCGCGCAGATCGTTGAGGTCACCGCGCGCGATGGCATCCGCCACCTCGTAGGCTTCCTCGATCGTATAGGGCGCGATGGTCGAGAAATCCTGCTCGATGTCCCAGGGGCAGCCGGTCCTCGGCGCGCGCAGCGCGGCCATGATCTCGATCAGGCGCGAAATGTCTTTGGATGGCGTCATGCGGCGGATGCTATCCTGCGACCCGACGCACGGCCAACACTGTCAGCCGGCGAGGGGGCCTTGTCCACAGCTGAGCCGCTTCAGTCGAGCACGGAGACGATCGCCTTGGCGAGGTCGTCCATGCCGTCCTCCGGCAATCCAGCGACGTTGATGCGGCTATCGCCAACCATGTAGACGCCGTGCTCGACACGCAACCGCTCGACCTGCGCTTCCGTGAGACCAAGCCGCGAGAACATGCCGCGATGGCTGGCGACGAAGTCGAAGCGGTCGGAGTTGGACTGCCGGCGCAGCGCCTCGGCGAAAGCCACGCGAAGCCTCAGCATGCGCAGGCGCATCTCTTCCAACTCGGCTTCCCAGTCGGCGCGCAGGCTTGCGTCTTCCAGCACGATGCGCACCGCCGCCGCGCCATGGTCCGGCGGCATCGAATACATGGCGCGTGCGGCCGACAGCATCTGGCTCATCGCCACGTCGGCCTGCGCGCTGTCCCTGGCCAAGACCATCGCCGCGCCGACACGATCGCGATAGACGGCGAAGTTCTTCGAGCAGCTCGAGGCAACGACCATTTCCGGAACTTTCGCCGCCAGCAGGCGCAGGCCGAGAGCGTCGGCCTCGAGGCCGTCGCCAAAGCCCTGATAGGCGATGTCGACGAACGGCAGCAGGCCGCGCTCGACGACCAGATCGGTGACGGCCTGCCACTGCCCCGCATCGAGGTTGGCGCCGGTCGGGTTGTGGCAGCAGCCATGCAACAGCACCACGTCGCCGCTCTTGGCCGTTCGCAACGCCGCCAGCATGTCGTCGAAACGAACAGCACCGGAGGCCGCGTCGAAATAGGGATATTCGCGGATCTGCAGGCCGGCTGCGCGCATCACCGGCATGTGGTTCGGCCATGTCGGGTCCGACAGCCAGATCGTGGCGTCCGAACGCGTCCGCTTGAGCAGCTCCGCCACAAGGCGAAGCGCACCGGAGCCGCCGGGCGCCTGTGCCACCCGGATGCGCGTCATGTCCGCGCCCGGCCCGAAGGCGAGCTTGGCCATCACCGCGTTGAAGCCGGTGTCGCCGGCGAGCCCGAGATAGGTCTTGGTGTCCTGGCTGCTCAGCAGCCGCTTTTCAGCCTGACGCACCGCGCGCATCACCGGCGTCTTGCCGTCGCGATCCTTGTAGACGCCGACGCCGAGGTCGACCTTGTTGGGACGCGGATCGGCGCGATAGAGGCCGATCAGGGCCAGGATCTTGTCGGCGGGAGCTGGCTGCAGGTCTTCGAACATCGTTATGGTTCCGTTTGCGCGGCGGAGTGATACGCAAATCGAAGGCGCTTCGCCAGCGGTTTTAATTGCGCAAAACGAAGGGCGGCACCCCAGGGGGGCGCGGCCTTTCGAAACGATAGCAGCTATTCTAATTGCAGCGTATGCCTCGCTTCGAAAGCGGCTCAAGGAATGACTGCCTCATGCTCGTACGGCTGACGATGATCTGCAACGGCGCCACGGCCGCGACCCGGCGGGGTTCGTTTCCGCTCGATGAGCCGCTGGACCCGCGCTCGCTGACGCACGCGAAGGCGATGCGCGGGACGCTGCGCCGCGCCGACCGCGCATGGACAGCGCCCGCGCTTCGCGCCCGCCAGACCGCCGAGGCGCTATCGCTGGACGCATCGGTCGAACTGCTCCTGGCGGACCAGGATCATGGAGGCTGGGCCGGGAAGAGTTTTGAGGACGTGCAGGCCCAACAGCCCGGCGACATCGCCGCCTGGCTGACCGACCCCAACGCAGCGCCGCATGGCGGCGAGTCGCTGGCCGACGTTGGCCGCCGGGCTTCCGAGTTGATGGACCGGTTGATGGCAGAGCCTGGTCACACCATCGCGCTGACCCATGCCAGTGTCATTCGCACCGCGATCGTGCACGTTCTGGGTGCTCCGCTTGCCGCCTGTCGGAAGATTGATATCGAGCCGCTGAGCATCACCGATTTTCGCAGCGACGGCCGCCGATGGGTGTTGCGCGCTTGCGGTGTGACTACACCCAAACCGGCAAAACCACTTCGCCCCTAAGAGCCGGGCGGGCGGAGGGGCTGCGAGCGCAATCCTCCGGGGAAACCGCCAAAGAAAAATGGCACGGGTCGGGATTAACATCCCCACATGCTCCGTAAACAGGGCATGAAACGGTCGATGCCACGCTTTGACATCATAGGACAGCTCGGGTCGCTGCGGCGCTATGCGCAGTCGCTGACGCGCGACAGCGCGGATGCCGAGGATCTCGTGCATGACGCGCTTGTGCGCGCCTATGAGCGGCGCGGCACCTTCCGCTCGGGCGCAAACCTGCGTGCCTGGCTGCTGTCCATCGTCCACAACGCATTTGTCGACCGCATGCGCTCGCGCCGCTCGGAAGCGATGCGCATCGAACAGGCCGGATACCTCGCCGACGCCGCTACGCCGGCGCCGCAGGAACATTCGGTGCGCCTGGCGCAGGTGCGGGACGCCTTTTTCAACCTGCCGGAAGAGCAGCGCTCGGCGCTGCATCTGGTCGCCATCGAAGGGCTTTCCTACCAGCAGGCGGCCAATGCCACCGGCGTGCCGCTGGGCACGCTGATGTCGCGCATCGGCAGGGCGCGCGCGGCACTGCGCCAGATGGAAGACGCCGCCCCGGCGCGCGGAAGAAATCATCTCAGCATCGTGGGAGGTGAGCCATGAGCGCTCTTGTCGACCCTGTGACGGAAACTGACCTCGACGCCTATGTCGACGACCAGCTGGATGTCACCCGCCGCATCGAGGTCGAAGCCTTCCTGTCGACACGCCCGGAGGCCGCCGCGCGCGTCATGTCGGATCTGCGGACCCGCGATGAACTGCGCGTGGCGCTTGCCGGCTCCAAGGGCATGGCACGGCCGGCCACCGCTGACGCGGCGCGGCGGCTGGAGAGGGGACTTGTCCGTGGCCGCATCTTCGGCGTGCTGCAGCGTGCTGCAGCCGTTGCCGCCTTCGTTGCCGCCGGCTGGCTGGCAAACGGCATCATCGGGCCGATGTCGGTGACCAAGGTCGTCGCGTCGCCGCAGCCGCCCGCCTATGTCGACGAGGCGGTGCGCGCGCACCGGACGACGCTGGTGCGCGAGACCATGCCCTCGCAGCCGGAAGCGCCCAACTACAGTGCCGGCGAGATCCGTGCGGCGACCGCGATCGTCATGCCGTCACTGCCAAAGGACTGGAAGGTGCGCGACGTGCAGATCTACCCGTCGCGCTTCGGCCCGAGCGTCGAGATGGCTGTCGACACCAAGGATATGGGCCTGGTGTCGCTGTTTGCGATCCGGCCGGGAACCTTCGACGTGGTCAAGCCGACCGTCGCGCCGTCGGGCGACATTTCCTCTGCCTATTTCCAGATCGGCGAGGTCGCCTATGCGGTGGTCGCGCGGAGCGGGGTTCATGATCTCGACCGCGCCGCCGAGACGCTCGCCAGAACGCTTTACTGACCGATCCACAAAGGAGACTGCAAATGAACACGCCCAATCTGGGATATCGCGTCGGCGCCGGCGCCCAGGCCGGAGCCGTCTTTGACGAGGGCCTGCGCCAGCATATGCTGCGCGTCTACAACTATATGGGCCTTGGCCTCGTGGTCACCGGCCTGGTCGCGTTCCTAGTGTCATCGACGCCGGCGCTCTACGTGCCAATCTTCTCCAGCCCGTTGAAATGGGTGGTGATGCTGGCGCCGCTGGCCTTCGTCATGCTGTTTTCGTTCAAGATGCAGACCATGTCGGCGGCCAGCGCCCAGGCGATGTTCTGGGCCTTCTGCGCGGTGATGGGCCTGTCGCTCGCCTCCGTGTTCCTGGTTTTCACCGGCACCAGCATCGCGCGCACCTTCTTCATCGCCGCCACCATGTTCGGCGCCACCAGCCTCTACGGCTACACGACCAGGCGCGACCTGACGCAGTTCTCGTCCTTCCTGATCATGGGCCTGATCGGCGTGGTGATCGCCAGCATCGTCAACATCTTCCTCGGTTCGACCGCGCTGCAGTTCGCCATTTCGGTGATCGGCATCGCCGTCTTCATCGGCCTGACCGCCTGGGACACGCAGACGATCAAGGAACAATATGCCGAGAATTTCGACGCGGAATCGCGCCAGAAGCTGGCTGTTTTCGGTGCTTTCTCGCTCTACCTGAACTTCATCAACATCTTCCAGCTGCTGCTAAACTTCACCGGTGAGCGCGAGTAGCGACTGTCCGCCATGGGCAAGGGCGGGGGTTCTCGCCCTTGATGCGGAGAGGTGGCCGGAGGAGAGATCCTCCGGCCACAAATCGTTCCGGCCGCACCTTGAGTCCCCAAGAGGTTTTGCTAGTCTGCCGCCGCACCAGCCTTCAACATCGGCCCGCGAGGACATGTGGCACAGGACAGCCAAACGCTTCATGGCGACGGCATCTCGGCTGTCATAACAGGGCAGGGTGCCGAACTGGTTTCGCTGCAGGATGGGCGGGGATTTGAGTTTCTGTGGCAGGCCGGGCCGGAGTGGCGGCGCCATTCGCCGGTGCTGTTCCCGATCGTTGGCCGGCTAAAGGGCGATCGACTGCGTCATCGCGGCCGAACCTATCCGATGACGCAGCACGGCTTCGCTCGAGACAAACCGTTCACCTGGGAGGAGAGGGGACCCCGCTCCTGCACGCTGGTGCTCACCGACGACGCCGACACGCGTGCGCATTATCCCTTCGCCTTTCGCCTTGCCGTCACCTATACGCTGGACCGACAGCAGCTCGATGTGACCTTGCGAGTGACCAACACCGGCGACGAGAAATTGCCGGCCTCGATCGGTGCTCATCCTGCATTCAACTGGCCGTTGCTGCCGGAGTTGCCCAAGGAGGCCTATCGGCTGACCTTTGCCGCGAGTGAGCCGGCGCCGGTTCGTCGCCTGAAGGATGGCCTTCTCGTCTCGGAAACGCGGACGACGCCCATCGATGGCAGAACGCTTGCGCTGTCCGAACGGCTGTTCGATGACGACGCCGTCATCCTGGATCGGCCCGCCAGCACCAGTGTGCGATATGCAGCCGAGCGCGGTCCGGCAATCGAAATGTCATGGCAGGGAGCCGAAGAGTTGGGCATCTGGTCCAAGCCCGGCGGCGCGCCCTTCCTGTGCATCGAACCCTGGCGTGGTATTGCGAGCCCGGCCGATTTCGACGGCGAGTTCAGCGACAAGCCCGGCGTGATGCTGATCGAGCCGGGGGCCAAGCGTTCGCTAAGCTACCGGATCGGTCTGGAGCAGGGGCGGCGGTGACCGACCGAGCCGCAGAGCCAACAGCTGGGAGTACCCAATGAAACTCGGCTTCATCGGCACAGGTGCGCTGACTTCAGCCATTGTCACCGGGCTCAAATCCCTCGATGGCGATCCGGTATCGGTGGTGCTGTCGCCGCGCAACGAAGAGATCGCGGCCAACCTCGCTTCCCGCTATCCGAATATACGTGTTGCCGCCGACAATCAGGCGGTGCTCGACGATTGCGATACCGTCATGCTGGCTGTCCGACCGCAAGATGCCCACCAGGTGCTGCGTCAACTGAAATTTCGGCGAACCCATCACCTCATCAGCCTGATCGCCACGTTGTCACGCGAGGAGATAACCGGCCTGACCGCACCCGCGAGCCGCGTGACCAAAGCGCTGCCGATGCCGATGATCGCCCGGCGGCGGGGGGCGACGATCATTTATCCGCCTGATCGGGACGTGACCGCTTTGTTCGGCGGGCTGGGGACGGTGATCGAGGTCGAGAGTGCCAGCGAGTTCGACGCGTTGAGCGTCGTGACCGCGACCTATGCCACCTATTTCAAGTACCTCGATACGATCCATCGCTGGCTGAAAGCCCATGATGTGCCGGACACCAAGGGGCGTGACTATATCGCCGCGCTCTTCATGGCGCTCGGACACGCTCCGGAGACGGCGCCCGATGCGGACTTCACGCATCTGGCGCAGGATTATGCGACCCGTGGCGGCATCAACGAGCAGGTCCTGAACGAACTTATGGCCCGCAACGTCTTCGATGCGCTGGCGGAAAGCCTGGACGGCGTGCATCGGCGCATTTCAGCGGCCGGCGCCACGTGACGGGAAAGTTTTGCGATCGGTTTCAGACCTGCCGGGCGATGGTGCCGATCACATTGACCAGAAGGCGCGCGACGGTCAGCGCCGACAGGCCGTCAATGTCGGCGGGCGGAGGAGTTTGAGGATCACGCATGGGGCAAGCGCAACGTCCAGCGTTTACGATGTCCGCTGTTGCAACCAAGTTCGAATGTCGCGCGCTCAGCAAAGTTGAAATGTCGCAAAGGGGCAATTCGCAGGGTAGGTCGCAGCAATTAGAAACGCGACAGTGACGCGCTTGCTGGCGCCTACGTGAGCAC
>NZ_NSFW01000027.1:0-73787 GCF_002294905.1 Mesorhizobium sp. WSM4308
ACGCAGCGGTGTGAGACGGGCATTCTTGTGGATGTTCATTCGGACCCTCCGATGGATGCTGAAGCGTGGTAACTCCAGTCTCCTCGGTCCGGTCCGAATGGACAACCTCTCGAAAGCTCACACCTAGAACTCCTCTTGAAAGCGTATCTAGCTTCAAAGGGCGTGTCGAAACGCGGTCTCCGGCTCGGCTTCGGTCACAAGATCGAGGACATTTACGAAGCCGCAGTGGCCCTAGGAATGCCGCCGATTGGGAACGTGAAGATGATTGCCAACAACCTTGACCTGATGAATTCTCAGCAAGATTTTAGGTACCCGTCGGGGTACAAGCTGAATGTCCCGCCGCCGAGCTTCTGCCGAGAAACGTATAACGCTCTCCACACAGCGATCGAGCCGAGGATCCCCACCGAGGTACTGAAAGCCAACCTCAAATTTCATTGGGATTTTCGGGGGAAGACTGTCATTTGGAAGGACGAATAGCCCGAGGATGATCTTCCCCATCTACGTTGGCGTTCTTATGGCGCTGCTGTCAGCATCCGCCATTGGCGGTGGCGGCAAGGCGATCTTGTTGGGATGGCCGCCTCGCTGACAATGGCCGGGATGGGCACTCGCCGGCTGGCTAGGTTCTTAGCAGGCCATAGCCGGCTGTCTGGTGGAGATCGTCTTTCAGGGCTTTGATCGTCTGTGAAAGGTCGCGAACCTTGTCCATCAGCGTCTGAATGGTCGCCCCGATGGGCTGGATCTTAACGCCTCAATCGTCGCGAGAAGCTCAAGGTAGACGTGGTTCAATTGAACTTTCTCCCTTCGAGAGCTCTCAATGGTGATCGACATGTGCGACCAGGCTCGATCAATTGCCTGTTCGCTTATCCTTCATCGACAAGCGGACGCGTGCCGCCACCTCCCTTCCGTCACGCGAAGGACCCAGCCGGCGAGACCAGACGGCGTGCGTGGCGCAATCTTCTATGTGACGAGCGGCGAGATCGCGTGTGTCCCGCCGTGATGGGATCATCTATTCGTCGAGCGCGGCGCTGGCGCCATCATCGTCGATATCTGCAAACCCTGGGATGATCCAGCAGCTTCTCCTTCGACAGCAGCCCGGCGTCCTCGAGCGCCTCGAAATCCGGCAGCTGGCGCAGCGTGTCGAGCCCGAACTGCGACAGAAAAGTTTTGGTCGTCACATAGGTGTAGGGCGCGCCCGGCTGCGGGCTGCGCGGCCCCGAGGCGACCAGCTGCTCAGCGCGCAGCACGCCGATCAGGTCACGTGACACCTCCTTGCCGAAAAAGCTCGACAGCTCGCCACGGGTGATCGGCTGGAAATAGGCAATGCACATCAAGACAAGCGCCTCCGCCTGCGACAGTTCTTTTGCTCCCTCGCCCGCTGCCGTGCCGAAGGCTGCGTGAATGGCGTCGCCAAAAACCTTTTTGGTCCGGTGCTGCCAGCCGCCGGCGACCGCGACCAGCTCGTAAGGGCGGCCGGCGAGTTCGGCGCGAATGTCGTCGATGATCAGCTCGATATTGCAGTTTTTTCCCACCACCCGCGCGAGGACACTACGTGTCACCGGTTCATTTGCCGCAAAGATCACCGCTTCGACGCGGGCCATCCATTCGCACCAGCGCAGCTCCGGCGGCAGATGTTCCAGTTCGGTGTCGAGCAGCGCCGGCTGATCGTTTGGCTTGCGGCGGGCGGACGCTTCGCTCATCGCTACAGCCCGAACAGCCGGAATGTGGGGCGGCCGGAGAGCTCGCGCACGACCTCCAGTTGCTGCAGCCGTTCGAACAGCCGTCGCGATGCAAAGCGCGACAGATTGTCCGTCGTCAGCGATCCGGACACGGCGTCTTCACTGAGCAGCAGAAAGATTACGTCGCCGGCGCCTTTGGCGCGCAGTTTCGGCGCCACCGCCAGGAGTTTTTCGGCCCGGCGCGACAGCTCGGCGGCCAACCGACAAGCGTCCGCGGCGGCCGCGACGAGCGCGATGCAAACCGCCCGCTCAAAATTCTTGTCCCCGGGCCGGATGCGCCGGCCACCGCCGGCCTCGGTGCGGAAAGATGGTCCAAAACCCTGCGCCATTAGGAGCGGCAGGGGCTGCGGCCAGCCCAGGCGTTGCGCCAGTACCAGGTCGGCGAGCCACCAGCCAAAGACTTCGGCATCGGGACGCATGGCGACGACCTCAGCGGCGATCGCCGCGGCGTCGAATGGCGCCGACCGCTGGGATACCCCGAGTTTTTCGATCTGCGTGCAAAGGTCGGCGAGCGCGGCGCCGTCCCAATGGAGGCCAAGCTGGTCGAGTATCTTCCCGAGCCGGCCGGGCGTAGCGGCGGGCGGCTGCCTGGCCAACTGCCGCCAGGCGCCAAAGACGGCGCCTGCGGGACCGGGGTCAGCACGTAGGGGACGCAAATGCCAGGCATCGCGCAAGGCGGCCGCATCCTCGGCGCGGCCGGCGAGCCGCATGCTGGAGGCGGCGCAGCGAACCGCCAGCCGCTGCCGCCAAGCGCCGGCCCAGGCTGCCTGCGCGCGGGCGAGCGTGTCGAGGGCACCCAGGGCGGCGCCGGCCCGGAAGGCGGCGTCGCCGTCACTCGGCGCGCCGGCGCTTGTGATCGCCCACGCGGGAACGGAGGGCGGCGCAGAGGAGCTGGCGGTCGCGGGATCGAGGCGAATCATAATTTGGAGAGTAAAGTGCCGGTGCGCTTTTCGCCATGATTTTCGTGCCAAAACGCACAGCCTGTCGGATCAGCACAACGACTGATAGTGTTGCATTATCAATCTCTTCACGAGTTCGTCCCTGCTAAGCCATTTGGCCAACAAGTAAGTCTCGACAGGGCACCTTTTTGCGCAGCCGGACGAAACTCCGTTCGGAAATGTGCCGGCTCGCGGCGTAGGAGCCTGCTCAGGTTCAGATGTCATGAAGGCATCTAACGCCCGATCTGCCGCGCAACTTCGGTCCCATATTCATTGCCGACGGGGTATCTGAGGGCGACGTTTTTTGCGGGTTTTTCCTGGTCGGCTTTGGAGGTGATGCTGGCGCCGATTGTCACAGGCTACTTCACTATCTGTTCCTTGACCGATGAGATCTTTTGCGCTGCGGCGCTCCCGTCTTTGCTGTGGGTCACCTTCTGACCCAAGCCCCAACGTACACACGCGGGAGTGTCCTACAAGCCATCGGTTTCGACAGATCGGATGGATTGGGCAGGCGAGCCCAAAAGCTGCGAGCTTAGAGCGGTTATAAATCGTAGTTGTAGCTGTGTAACAAACTGTGTAACAAAAAGCGCGAAAAGACTAGTATTTTCAGTATCATAGAGGTGAAAGGGAATCCCTCCCTCTCCGCCACCCTATTTCATAAATTGCCCGACACCCCGAAAGATGTCGCAGCCTGGGCTTGGTCCGGCCTAAGGGACATCGCCTGACCAATCCTCGTGTCCGTGACGTATCCGGACAATGAGAAATATGGCCGTCTGCTTCGATCCTGTAGACGACAAGGTGGGCCTTGAACGGGTGGATGCGCATCGGCGGGGATATCTCATGGCGCTCCCGGGCCATGCGGGGATTGGCAGCGATCAGGTCAAGGATCGCAAACATCTGCTCATGATACAGTCCGGCCTGCTCTGCGCCGAACAGACGCATACCCTCTTCAGCGATAGCGATAATATCTTCTTCCGCCGCTACAGAGAGGCGAAATCCCATGGTCAATTGCCGCGCGGCGCATTGGCCCGCGTCAGCGCCTCGGCGAAAAGCGCGTCCTTGGAACGAGTGCCGATGCCGCTTTTCAGACCGTCATCGACGAAGCGCTGCATGGCCGCGATCTTGTCATTGCGCTCCTGATCCCGGCGGATCAGATCCCGCACATAGTCGCTCGCATTGGCATAGCGGCCTGTCTTGGTTTGCGCCTCGACCCAGTCTTTCATGGGATCGGGCAAGGACACGTTCATTGTCGCCATAGCCATCTCCGATGACCTACGGTATGGCATACTTTGGCAAAGTTTGTCAAATTAGCTGCGCGAATTTCGCCGCCAGTGCGCGCAATTTCGGCGCGGCGTTCCGTCGGCTCGGATAGTACAAACAGACACGCTCCCGAGACGAAACGAAATGAAGTTCATTTGACCGGCTTCGATTGAACGGTAGGCTGGCAACAAGCCGCCGATTGCCGCATGGGATCGGTTTCCGTCCCATGCGTGCAGAGGCCGCCGGTTGTGAGCATTTTCGATCGATTTTCCCTGAAGGGGCGCGTGGCCCTGATCACCGGCGGCGGACGCGGCCTCGGTTTCGAGATTGCGCGTGCCTTTGTCGAAGCCGGAGCCCATGTCGTGATGACTGGACGCACCGCAGCGACGCTCGATAGCGCCGTCGCCGCCATCACCGCAAATGGCGGCAGTGCGCAAGCGGCGGTCTTCGACGTCGCCGACATCGGGGCGGGCCGCGCGATGATTGCCGAGATCAGCAAGACCCGAGGCCGGCTCGACGTCCTCGTCAACAATGTCGGCGCTCGCGACAGGCGGCCGCTCGCCGCCTTCAACGACGACGACATTCTCGATCTGATCAGGACGGATCTGTTGTCGGCGATCTCGCTGTCACGCGATGCGGCGGAGATCATGAAGGCCCAGGGTCATGGCCGGCTGATCGCGGTGACCTCGATCGTCGGTGAGATGGCGCGACCCGGCGATGCCATCTATCCCGCCGCCAAGCAGGGACTGACCGGCTTGATGCGCAGCATTGCCGTCGAATATGGCGCCCACGGCGTGACCAGCAACGCCATCGCGCCGGGAATGTTTGCCACCGAGACCAATGCCGCGATGGCGGCAAACCCCGATCTGGTCGCCTTCGCCCGCCAGCGGGTTCCGCTGCAGCGCTGGGGGCGGCCGCAGGAAATCGCCGGCGCCGCGCTTTTCCTCGCCAGCGACGCGGCGTCTTTCGTCAACGGGCACGTCCTGACCGTCGATGGCGGCATGTCGATACAGATGTGAGGATTGCCTGCAGGATGTGGTGAGGGTTTTCAGTCCGATCCTTCGGACCGGTGTCCGGCAATCGCCTTGACAAAAATCTCCCCGAACGCCTTGAGCTTCGCCCCTCCCACGCCATGGACCTCGGCGAGGGCGTCGAGGTCGCGCGGGCGGCGTTCGGCCATGTCGATCAGCGTGCGGTCGGAAAACACCACATAGGCCGGCACCTGGCGCTCCTTGGCCAGGCGCAGCCGCAGGGATTTGAGCGTGGCCAGCAGCGAGGCATCGACGCCATCGGCGTTGGCGCCCGAACCCTCCGCCCGCATCTTGCGCAAGGCGCGGCTGCGCATCTCGACACGGTAATGGAACGGCATCTCGCCGCGGCCGAGCGCATGGCCTTTCTCGGCGATGGCGAGGCCGCCATGGCCGCTCGGATCCGGCTCGAGGAAACCGCCGGCGACGAGCTGCCGGATCAGCGATAGCCAAAGATCCTTCTTGTGCGCCGCGCCGCTGCCGAAGCTGGCGAGCTTCTGGTGACCGCGGGCCAGGATCTTCTCGGTCTCGTGGCCGAGCAGGATATCGATGACATGGGCGGCGCCGAAGCGCTCGCCGCTCTGCGCGACCGCGGCCAGGATGATGCGCGCTTCCGCGCCGCCATCGGCGCGCGGCACCTGGTCCAGGCAGTTGTCGCAATTGCCGCAAGGCTCGGCTTCTTCTCCGAAATAGCCGAGCAGCACCTGGCGACGGCACTGCGCCGTCTCGCAATAGCCGATCAGCGTGTCGAGCCGGCGATGCGCGCGCTTCTTGTGCTCGACCGCAGCATCCTCATCGTCGATGAACAGCCGGCGCATGCGGATGTCGCCAAGGCCGTACAGCATATGCGCCTCGGCCTTGCGCCCGTCACGGCCGGCACGGCCGATCTCCTGATAATAGGCCTCCAGGCTGCCCGGCATGTCGGTATGGAAGACATAGGCGACATCGGGCTTGTCGATGCCCATGCCGAAGGCGATGGTCGCCACCATGACGACGCCCGACAGCGTCATGAAGGCGTTTTGATTGGCCTCGCGCGCCTCCTTGCTCATGCCGGCGTGATAGGCGAGCGCGGTGACGCCGTTCTTTTCCAGGAAGGCCGCCATCTCCTCCGTCTTCTTGCGCGACAGGCAGTAGACGATGCCGCTCTTGCCCGGGTGACGCTCGATGAAACGCAGCAATTGCCGCTTGCTGTCCTGCTTGGATTCGATGGCGAGCTTGATGTTGGGCCGGTCGAACCCCAGCACCAGGGTTTCGACCCGCTCGGCGAACAGCCGTGCCTCGATATCGCTGCGCGTGCTCTCATCCGCCGTCGCCGTCACCGCGATGATCGGCACGTTGGGGAAGATGTGGCGCAGGCGCGACAGATCCTCATACTCAGGCCGGAACGCCGGCCCCCATTGCGAGATGCAATGTGCCTCGTCGATGGCGATCAGGCTGATTTCGAGCCTGGAAAGCGCCTCGAGCATCCGCTCGGTCATCAGCCGTTCCGGCGCCAGGTAGAGCAGCCGCGTCTGGCCTGATGCCACGCGGCGCCAGGCGGCGACATTGGCTTCCCGGTCGAGCGAGGAATTGATCGTATCGGCGCCGACGCCGGCCAGCCGCAAGGCCGCGACCTGATCCTGCATCAGCGCCACCAGCGGCGACACGACCAGGGCGAGCCCGCCCATGACCAGCGCCGGCACCTGGTAGCAAAGCGATTTGCCCGCACCCGTTGGCATGACGGCCAGCACATGGCGCCCGCCGAGCAGCGCGTCCATGACATCGGCCTGGCCGGGGCGGAAATCGTCGAAGCCGAACACGTCCTTCAGGACGCGCCGCTTGGGATCCTCCGCCCGGACACTCGCTGCCTGTGCCGACATCAGTCGGACACCGGACGGGAAACGATTTTTCGGGGATGGGAGAGGATGTGGGAATCGATCAAGATGCTCTCCGCGTGAACCTTTGGAGTAGCGCAGCTATCCTCGGAACACAACCGGAACGGTCATCCATGTTGACGGCAGACTGATTGGCCGTGGCCCGCGAAGGCACAGCTTCCCCAGGGACACCGCACCCCCGCTGGATTCCTTCACGCAACAGGATGTAAGCTTGGTCCGACGAGCCAGGGAGGGCGCGATGCTGCAGACCAGACAGGGCGTCCTTGGCGAACGGTTTAAGCTGCAGCGCGCCGCCTTCGAGAAGCAGCCCTTTCCGGACCTGAGCGTTCGCAAGGGCCGGCTGAAGCGCCTGCTGGCGCTGACCGAACGGCATGAGGCGGAGATCTGCGCCGCGATCGACGCGGACTTTGGCGGCCGCTCGGCGCATGAGACGCGCCTGGCCGAACTGTTTGTCGTGCGCGCCGGCATCCGCCACACGCTGTCTCATCTGAGCGGCTGGATGCGGGAACGTCGTGTCGCCACCACCTTGCCGTTCCTGCCGGGCCGCAATCGCCTCGTGCCACAGCCGCTCGGCGTCGTTGGCATCGTGTCGCCCTGGAACTACCCGTTCCAGCTTGCCGTCGCGCCGGTCACGGCAGCGCTCGCCGCCGGCAACCGCGTGCTGGTAAAGCCGTCCGAACTGACGCCGGCCTTCTCGGCGCTGCTCGCCAGGCTGGCCGGCGAGCACTTCGCCCCGGACGAGTTGAGCGTCATCCCCGGCGATGCCGAGATGGGCAAGGCCTTCGTGTCGATGCCGTTCGATCATCTGCTGTTCACCGGCTCGACCGCGGTCGGCCGCCAGGTCGCGATCGCCGCGGCCGCCAACCTCACTCCGGTCACGCTCGAACTCGGCGGCAAGTCGCCGGCGATCTTCGATCCCTCCTGCGATCTCGATGCGGCAACGGCCAGCATCGCCTATGGCAAGCTGCTCAATGCCGGGCAGACCTGCATCGCACCGGACTATCTGCTGGTGCCCAAGGGGCAGGCCGGCACGGTCGCCGCCAACCTCGCTGCCGCGGTGGCGCGGCTCTACCCGACGCTGCTCGACAACCCCGACTACACCGCCATCATCAGCGACCGGCATTTTCAGCGCCTGCGCGCCATGATCGCGGAAGCCCGCGATGCCGGTGCCGATGTCGTCGAAATCAATCCGGCCGGCGAGGACTTCGGCGCCGCGAGCCGCAAACTTTTGCCGACCCTGGTCAGCAATGCCGGCCCGGATTTGCGGCTGATGCGCGAGGAGATTTTCGGCCCGGTGCTGCCGATCGTCGAATATGCCACCGTCGACGAGGCGATCAGCCATGTGAACCAGGCCGACCGGCCGCTCGCGCTCTACTGGTTCGGCAACGACAGCACCAACCGCCGGCGTATCTTGCGCGAGACCGTCGCCGGCGGCGTCACCGTCAACGACTGCATGCTGCATCTGGTGCAGGAGAACCAGCCTTTCGGCGGCGTCGGCGCCAGCGGCATGGGCGCCTATCACGGCGAATGGGGGTTCCGCACCTTCAGCAAGGAGAAGCCGGTTTTCCTGCAGTCGCGCCTGAGCGCCGGCGCCCTGCTGCGCCCGCCCTACGGCAAGACGTTCGAGCGGATTTTCAGCCTGCTCCGGCACATCACCTGACCGAAGGCAGCCGTCGGTTGTACGGCGCATTAAGCTTATCTTCACCACGATGCGGCAGGCTTCACATCCTGCGGTCATGTCTTGAGTACCGCGGCGCCACAGGCGCCCAGGCAACTACCCGCGCCTCTCTTGGGGCGCGGGTCATGTGCCCGCACTCGATCTCCCAGATTTGGCTGGGCAAGTCCTCGGCTAAAGCATGATGCCGAAAACTGTGAAGCGGTTTTTGGACGACATCATGCTCTATCGCTTTGATTTAGAGCAAGAAAATCGGCACGGTGCGGCGTAAAGCTGTCGACCAGCCGTCCCGCTTCCAGCGCCTTGACGCCATGCACCAGACCGGACGGCACGATGAAGCTGCCGCCGGCCTCGAGAATTTCCGTCCGCCCGTCGATGGTCACCTCGAAACGGCCCTCGGCGACATAGCTTGACTGGACATGCGGGTGCGAATGCAAGGCGCCGACGCCACCCTTGTCGAAGCCGAATTCAACCAGCATCAGCTCATCGGTGGAGAGGAGAACGCGCCGCCTGTTGCCGTCTGCCGTCGGCGTCCAGGCGCCCTCGCCGGCATGCGCGAAGATCTTGGTCTTGGTCATGTTCTCTCCTCATCGCGCCAGCCAGCCGCCATCCACAGGCACCGCCGCGCCATGCATATAGTCGGAAGCCCGTGCCAGCAGGAAGACGGCGGCATCGCCAATGTCCGACGGCTCGCCCCACCGCCCCGCCGGAATGCGCCCGAGAATGGCGGCACTGCGCTCGGGATCGGCCCGCAGCGCCTGCGTGTTGTTTGTCTCGACATAGCCCGGCGCGATCGCATTGACATTGATGCCCTTGGCCGCCCATTCGCAGGCGAGCAGGCGGGTGATGCCGAGCACGCCGTGTTTTGAGGCGGTGTAGGAGGCAACGCGGATGCCGCCCTGGAAACTCAGCACCGAGGCGATGTTGACGATCTTGCCCCGGCGACCATCGGCAAGCGCGCGCCTGGCGAAGGACTGGCAAAGCAGAAACACCGTCTTCAAATTGACGTCCATGACGTCGTCCCAGTCGGTCTCGGTCAGATCGACGGCATCGGCGCGCCGGATGATGCCGGCATTGTTGACCAGCCCGTCGAGCGGCCCGCTTTCGTCCCAGACCCGATCCAGCATCGGTCCGGCGGCCGCCGCGTCGGCAAGGTCGGCGCGCACCGTCTCCAACTGCCCGCCCACGGCGGCGACCTTGCTCGCCGTATCGTCCATCGACGAGCGGCCGACGCAGATTGCCACGCCGCCGGCCCGCGCGATCGAGAGTGCGATACCTTGGCCGATGCCGGTGTTGGCGCCGGTGACGAG
Organism: Mesorhizobium sp. WSM4308; assembly: GCF_002294905.1. Classification (NCBI taxonomy): domain Bacteria; kingdom Pseudomonadati; phylum Pseudomonadota; class Alphaproteobacteria; order Hyphomicrobiales; family Phyllobacteriaceae; genus Mesorhizobium; species Mesorhizobium sp. WSM4308. The sequence goes on from NZ_NSFW01000027.1 coordinate 9,822, forward strand.
AATACGCTTGCCGGCAAGGCTGAAGGCGGAGAGATCGCTCACCGCAGCTCTTCCATCGTCACGGGCTCGATGTCGGTATAGTCGACATTGTCACCGGCCATGGCCCAGATGAAGGCATAGTTGGAGGTGCCCGCGCCCGAATGGATCGACCAGCCCGGCGACAGCACCGCTTCCTCGTTGCGCATGACGATATGGCGCGTTTCGTCCGGCTCGCCCATGAAATGGAAGACGCGTGCCGCCTCGGCCAGGTCGAAGTAAAGATAGGCCTCCATGCGGCGGTCGTGCACATGGCACGGCATGGTGTTCCAGATGGAGCCGGGCGCCAGCTGCGTCATGCCGACGACAAGCTGGCAGGTCTGTGCCCCTTCGGCATGGATGAACTGGAAGATCGAGCGCTCGTTGCAGGCATCCTTGCTGCCGAGGTCGAGGCGCCTGGCATCACTGACGCGGATCAGCCGGTTGGGATGTGCCTGGTGCGCTGGCGCGCTGAGCAGGTAGAACTTGGCCGGCGCGGCCTTGTCATCCGAGGCGAACGCCACATCATTGGTGCCCATGCTGAGATAGAGCATGTCGCGCGCCTGCAATTCGAAGGACTGGCCGCCTGCTTCGATCGTGCCGGCGCCGCCGATGTTGACGGCGATCAGTTCGCGGCGATCGAGAAAACCTTTGGTCCCGGTCGGTTTGATCGCTTCCAGCCGCAACGCTGTCGCCACCGGCATGGCGCCACCGACGACCATGCGGTCATAATGAGTGTAGGTCAGGTTGACGCGGCCTGGCTGGAACAGGTCCCCGATGTGGAAATTGTGCCGCAGTTCGTCCGTTCCCATGGCCGCGGCGGCAACCGGATCAATGGCGAAGCGCGATGTATAGTCGGTATGGTTCTGGCTCATTTCCGTCCTGACTTCCGATGGATCATTCGCCGGCGGCCGCCTTGACCGAACTGGCGTAATAAGCCTGTCGCGCGTGCAGACGCTCTCGGTAGCGTTGCTGGCTGGCGCCCAGATGGGCGCGCATCGCCTCGCGCGCGGCTTCGGCATCGCCCGATGTAATCGCATCGAGAATCACCAGATGCTCGCGCTGCAGCCCGCGCTGATAACTGTCGGACTGCACCAGTTCGGTGGACCAGGGTGAGGTTACGTCGCACGGAATGGCGCGGCGGCCGAGCACGCCGAGCATCTCGACGTAGAACGGATTGTTGGTGGCGCTGGCGATGGCGCGGTGGAAGGCAAGATCGGCCGGACCGGTCGGCTCGCTGGCGAGCAGCAGCCGCTCGAATTCAAAGAAGGCTTCCTGGATCGCCGCCTCCTGAGCGGCGTTGCGGCGGATGGCGGCGAGCCCGGCCGATTCGATCTCGATCGCCAGGCGCACTTCGAGCACGTTGAGGGCGATCGAATCCTTGCTGCCCATGTCGGCGGCAAGCGCACCGAACATCGTCGAGATGTGCTCGGTGACGAAGACGCCGGCGCCCTGGCGCGGCTCGACCAGGCCGTCGGCGGCAAGCTTGGCCAAGGCCTCGCGGATGACGGTGCGGCTGACGCCGAAGGTTCCGGTCAGTTGGCCTTCGGTGGGCAGTTTGTGGCCGGCCAGGATCTCGCCCGCCTGAAGCTGCCTGCGGATCGCCGCCACGACGGTCTCCGACAGCTTGGGTTTTCTCTCGACCCTGAGGTCGCGCGCGGTATCGGACACGTGGCGATCTCCTAGTGGAACAGGCTCGGCAGCCACAATGAAATTTCCGGCACGTAGGTGACAAGCATCAGCACGACGAAGGCCGCTCCATAGAATGGCCAGATCGAGCGCATCGCTGTCCAGATCGGGATACGGCCGATGGCGCAGCTGACGAACAGAACCGCGCCGACCGGCGGCGTGCAAAGGCCGATGCCGAGATTGAGGATGAGGATCACGCCGAAATGGACGGGATCGACGCCATAGGCCATGACGACCGGCAGGAAGATCGGGGTCGTGATGATGATGAGCGGCGACATGTCCATGAAGGTGCCGAGGATCAAAAGCACGACATTGATCAGCAGGAGAATGACCAGCTTGTCGCTGGACACCGATTGCAGGAAGGCGACGAGCGCGGCCGGCACGCGAAGATAGGCGAGCAACCAGCCGAAGGCAGCCGCACAGCCGATGATCATCAGCACCATGGCGGTGGTACGCACCGCCGCCGTCGTGGCCGCGACGAAATCGCCCCAACTCATCGAGCGGTAGACGATCAACGTCACCAGGAAAGCATAGACGATGGCGATGCACGAGCTTTCGGTCGCGGTGAAGACGCCGGACCTGACGCCGCCGAAGATTATGCCTATCAGGATGAGGCCGGGAATGGCGGCGACAAGCAACTGCAACGCCCGGCCGAAGCCGGCGAAGGGTTCCGTCGGATACCCTCGGCGGGTTGCGACCCAATACGCCGTTACCATCAGCGACAGCGCCAGCAGCAGACCCGGCAGGACGCCAGCCGTGAAAAGGTCCGCGATCGAGATGCGGCCGCCAGCAGAGATGGAATAGATGATCATATTGTGCGAGGGCGGAATCAAAAGGGCGATGATTGCGCCGACCGAGGTGATGTTGACGGCGTAGTCGATGCCGTAGCCGCGCGCCTTCATCTGCGGGATCATCAGCCCGCCGACCGCCGAAGCATCCGCGACCGCCGAGCCGGAAATGCCGCCAAACATCGTCGAGGCCGCTATGTTGACCTGCCCGAGGCCGCCGCGCAGATGGCCGACCAGCGATCCCGCCAGCGCCACCAGCCTCGCGGCGATGCCACCGCGCACCATCAGGTCGCCCGCGAAGATGAAGAACGGGATGGCCATGAGCGAAAAGACGCTGACGCCGGAATTGAGCCGCTGGAACACCACGACGGGCGGCAGGCCGAGCGTCAGGATCGTCGCGAAGCTGGCGACGCCGAGACAGAACGCGATCGGCGTGCCGATGACCAGCAGGAACACGAATGCACCGAAGAGGACGGCCAGCGCCATTGTTCAAAGCTCCTCGCCGGTTGCATAGATATCCGCGTCGACGGGCAGGCCGGCAAAACGCCCGGCCAGCCGCTCCAGTGAAAACAGGCAGACCAACGCACCACCCAAAATGACCGGCAGGAAGCTGACGCCGCCGGGCAGCGCAAGCGAAGGCATCACCGTGTTCCATGTCAGCTTGGCCAGTTGGACCCCGTAGACGATCATGCCGGCACCGAAAGCGAACACGACGATGTCCGAAATGCTGCGCAGCACCGCCTTGGCCGAGGTGGGCAGGACATAAAGCAGCACATCGAAGCCGAGATGCGTGCGTTCACGCACCCCGACGGCCGCACCCAGGAAGATGAACCAGCCCATCAGGAGCACGGAAAAGGATTCCGTCCAACTCGGCGAGCGGTTCAGCATATAGCGCGAGAAAACCTGCCAGAAGATGATGATCGTCATCAGCGTCAATCCGGCGCCGCTGACCCACAGGGCCAGCCGGGCGAGCCCGGAGAGCACGCGCTCCACACCGCGCCAGAATCCCTTGGCCGCGTTGATCGAAGGCAGCGCGGTGGTTTCCGCGCTGCTCGGCCCATTGCCCGTCCCGCTCATTTCTCGGCCTGTATGCGCGCGGCCAGGTCCTTCAGCTCGGGCGTCGACAGATACTTGTCGTAGACCGGCTTCATCGCATCGATCAGCGGCTGCTTGTCGATTTCGCTGACCTTGACGCCGGCGGCCTCGACGATGCCGCGCGACTTCTTCTCCTGTGCGTCCCACAGTTCGCGCATCTTGACGACGCTGTCCTTGGCCGCTTGCCGCACGATCCCCTGGTCTTCCGGCGAGAGCTTCTCCCAGCTTGCCTTCGACATGACGAGCACTTCCGGCACGATCTGGTGCTGGTCCATCGTATAGTGCTTCGCGACTTCGTAGTGTTTGGCGGATTCGAAGCTCGGCCAATTGTTCTCGGCACCGTCGATGACGCCGGTCTGCAACGCCGAATAGACCTCGCCATAGGCCATCGGCGTGGCATTGGCGCCCAGCGCATTGACCATGTCGACAAACACGTCCGACTGGATGACGCGGAACTTCATGCCTTTCAGGTCGGCGATCGAGGTGATGTCCTTCTTGGTGTTGTAGAAGGAACGCGCCCCGGAATCGTAGAAGGCCAGACCGACGAGATCATGCGTTTCGAACGCCTTCAGGATCTGGTCGCCGATGGGCCCGTCCATGACGTGGCGCATGTGCTCGACCGAACGGAACATGTAGGGCAGTGACGGCACTGCGGTCTCCGGCACGATGCCGTTGAAAGGCCCCATCGAGACGCGGTCGAGGTCGATGACCCCGGCCTGCGTCTGCTCGATCGTGTCCTTCTCCTCGCCAAGTTGCGCCGAATGATAGACCTCGACCGAATAGCGGCCATTGGTGCGCTGCTTGATCAGGTCGCCCATGTATTTGACCGCCTCGACCGTCGGATAGCCGTCCGGATGCGTATCCGACGATCGCAATACGGTCCCGGCGTTGGCAATGCCGACCAGCAGCGAGCCGAAGGCGAATGTGGCTGCCATCAGTTTCGAAAAATGCGCCATGACTTTCCTCCCTTTGAAAACCGAAACGCCCGGCTCACAGCCGGTACGCTTTCTTCGCGAGCGTGTAGGCAAGGTCGCGGGCCAATTCATGCGCCTCGCCCTCGCGCAATCGATGTTCGGCGACGAGCCGCGCCAGGAATGCGCAATCGACACGCCGCGCCACGTCGTGGCGCGCCGGTATCGAGGGAAAGGCGCGGGTGTCGTCGTTGAAGCCGACGGTGTTGTAGAAGCCTGCCGTCTCGGTCGTCATCTCGCGGAAGCGGCGCATGCCTTCCGGGCTGTCGTGGAACCACCACGCCGGCCCGAGCTTCAGCGCCGGGTAGACGCCGGCCAGCGGCGCCAGTTCGCGCGCATAGCTGGTCTCGTCGAGCGTGAAGAGGATGACGGTCAGGTCGCGCTCCAGCCCGACGCAATCGAGCAACGGCTTCAGCGCCGTCACATAATCGGTCCGGGTCGGGATATCGAAGCCCTTGTCGCGGCCGAATCTCTGGAAAATGGAAGGCGAATGATTGCGCCAGGAGCCGGGATGGATCTGCAGCACCAGCCCGTCATCCCGGCTCATCTTGGCCATCTCGGTCAGCATCTGGGCGCGGAACAGTTTGCGCTCGCGCTCATCCTGCGAGCCGCGGCGGATGCGGTCGAACAGCTCCTGCGCCGCCGCATCGGAAAGATTGGCGGTCTCGGCCGTCGGGTGGCCATGATCCGACGAGGTCGCACCGAAGCTCTTGAAGAAGGCGCGCCGCTGGCGATGCGCCTCAAGATAGCCGGCCCAGCTCCCCGTATCGCAGCCTGTGATTTCGCCGAGCCGGTCGAGATTGGCCGAAAACCCTTCGAAGTCGGGATCGACGACGGCATCCGGCCGATAGGCGGTGATAACGCGGCCTTCCCAGCCGCTGTCGCGGATCATCTGGTGCCATCTGAGATCGTCGAGCGCGCCTTCGGTGGTCGAGATGACCTCGATGTTGAAGCGCTCGAACAGCGCACGCGGGCGGAAATTCTCCCACTGCAGCACCGTCGCGATCGTGTCGTAATGGCGGTCGGCCGTCGTTGCATCCAGCGGCTCTTCGATACTGAACAGATCGGCGAGCACATGGTCGAACCACAGCCGGGTCGGCGTGCCACGGAAGAGATAATAGTGTTCGGCGAAGCGTCGCCAGATCGTCCTGCCGTCGGTCTCCACCGGCGCGCCTTCGAGGGTCGGCACGCCGAGATCCTCGAGCCGAACGCCCTGACTGAACAGCATACGGAAGATGTAGTGGTCCGGGACGATAAGCAATTGCGCAGGGTCCGGGAATGGCTCGTTGAGCGCGTACCAGCGCGGATCGGTGTGGCCGTGCGGGCTGACGAGCGGCAGGTCTTTGATCCCGGCATAGAGATCGCGGGCGATCGAGCGCGGATGCCCCTCGGCGGGAAACAGCAAATCCGCATCGGTCAGCGCCACGGCGATCCTCCCAGGGCGCTATCGGTAGGGTCGGCTACAAATTATGTCAACATACAAAAATTAGACTGTTGTATGATGACTTTTGAGCAAAGCTGAGCATTGTGGGCAAAGGCCGGCGATGTTACGTCGGTTGCCGATCCGCCCAGCAAGATCACCAGTCAGACGAGCGCCGCGAACCGATGACAGACCGCCGCCTTTCCAACCGCACGGCGCATGCGTTGCCGGTGGGGGTCGTCGCACCTCGATATGACCGCGGCACGGTTGCGCCGGGCATCGTGCATCTCGGCGTCGGTGCCTTCCATCGCGCCCATCAGGCCGCCTATGTCGACGAGTGCCTGGCGGCGGGCGAAACGGACTGGGGCATCGTCGGCGTCTCCTTGCGCAGCCCCGACACGCGCGATGCGCTGTCGCCGCAGGACGGGCTCTACACGCTGGCGATCCGCAGCAGTGGCGAGGAGGAGCTGCGCGTCATCGGCTCTATCCAGTCGATGCTGGTGGCGCGGGAAGACCCGGGCGCGGTGCTGGCCGCGCTGACCGATCCGCGCACCCGCATCGTCACGCTGACCATCACCGAAAAGGCCTATCTCAGGGCCGCGGGCGGCGGATTGGACGTCGCCCATCCCGACATCATCCACGATGTAGCCAATCCGCGGGTGCCGAAGACGGCACATGGTTTCCTCGCCGAGGCGGTTGCCCGGAGACTGGCCGCCGGCACCGCGCCCTTCACCGTGCTGTGCTGCGACAACCTGCCGGCCAACGGCGCCACGCTGCATCGGCTGCTGACCGAATTCGCCGAGCTGCGCGATGCCAGGTTTGGCACGGCAGGCGACACCAGGATCGCCGACCATATCGCGAATGAAGTCGCCTTTCCGTCGAGCATGGTCGATCGCATCGTGCCGGCAACCACCGACGCCGACCGGGCACGCATAGCTGGCGAACTCGGTGTCGACGATGCCTGGCCCGTGATGACCGAGCCCTTCCGCCAATGGGTGGTCGAGGACAATTTTCCGGCCGGCAGGCCGGACTGGGAAAAGTTCGGCGTCACCATGGTCGGCGATGTCGGCCCCTTCGAGGACATGAAGCTCAGGCTGCTCAACGGCGCGCATTCGGGCATCGCCTATCTCGGCCTGCTCAGCGGCCACGCCACTGTCGACCGCGCTTTCGCCGATCCGGCGATCCGGAAGTTCGTCGACGGGCTATGGGCCGAGGCCATCCCGACATTGCCGGAAGATGCCGGGCTCGACACGGCGACCTACACGGCCGAGCTTGCCGAGCGTTTTTCTAACACCGCGCTCGCCCACCGCACGGCGCAGATCGCCAATGATGGCAGCCAGAAGCTGCCGCAGCGCATCATCGCCTCCGCCATCGAGTGCCTCGAAGCCGGTACTGAGTTCGTGCATCTCACGCTGGTGGTGGCGGCCTGGATCGCCGCCTGCGCCGCACGCGGAAAAACCTTGCCCGAAAACCATTTCACCGACCCGCTCGATGCGGCGTTGACGGCGCTTTTGGACCAGCAATTGCCGGCGAACGAAACCGTGACGGTGGTGTTCGACTTGGCCGGCTTCGCCGGGGATCACGCCGAGCGCCAGACGCTGATTGAACTCGTGGCCGTCCATCTCGTTCACCTGCGACGGGACGGTCCGACACTGGCCTTCGCCGCGTTGGGAATAGGAACTGAATAGTCAAGGCGGGACCCGATACGGGCTATTTGGCAGCCGAACCGTCCAACGTCTGCCGGGAAGAATATTCCACGCCTCGCGAATTCCAGAACAGGCGCACCGCCTTGCCGACGAGATTTTCGTAGGGAACGAGGCCCATTTGGAAGCGGCTGTCGTTGGAGTTGTCGCGATTGTCGCCCAACGTGAAATACTCTCCCACGGGCACCACAAACTCGCGTGTGTTGTCGCCGACCGAATTGTCGGCCAGGTCGATCACCAGATAGGAAACTCCCTCCGGCAGTATTTCCCGCTGTAGCTTCGCCGATTTTACCTCTTCCGACGAATAATCGCCGACAGCCTCAAGCTTCACCGCCACACCGTTAATGTGGAGCACGCCATCGATCATCTGAATCCTGTCACCGGGCAAACCGATGAGTCTCTTGACGTAGTCTATGTCTGGGTTAGTCGGCACCCTGAAAACCATGATATCGCCTCGCCTTGGCTCGGCGCCGAATATGCGGCCATCGACCGGCAACAGCCCAAAGGGCACACTGTAGCGACCGTAGCCGTAGGCGAATTTGGAGACAAAGAAATAGTCTCCCTCCACCAGCGTCGGCTCCATGCTGCCGGACGGCGTGGAAAACGGCTGGAACAGGAACGCGCGTATTGAAAATGCAAACGGGTAAGTGGTCAAAAAGACAAGCACCAGCACCCAAAGCCCGTGCGCAAACCACTTGTCGGGCTTGAAGCGACGCGTGAAGGGCACAACGAGCCCGACCGACAGGAGCATCAAACCAATACTGGAAAGGTTGGCTACCGGGCCAAGATCGACGCCCGGCAACACCGGAAATCCTGTATAGACACACGCGAAAAAGATGGCGCTGAACACCATCAGGCTGGCGACCGCCAGTCTGCCGCTGCCGATCCAGAGGAACCCACCGAAGGGACCGCCAAACGCCGATACCAGAGCGGTCGACCACCGGGATCGCGAAGCTGGTTCTCGCGCAGCTGTTTCGTTGGTCATCGGCCGTCCCCCTCGCCAAGTCCGACTGTCCAACAAACAAAAAAGCGAGGCAAGGCCCCGCTTTTCAATCAGTCATTGGAAGCAAGTTTCAGGCCGGAAGAATCGCGCCTTCCAGCGTCGTGAGCTGGCTAAGGAACTGTTCCGCCTTGCTGCGCGCCTGGTCGTCCTTGGCGTCGGCGGCATCTTCCTTGGCTTCCTGGATGCGGCGGGCGAGATCGGCGCGGTCGACATCCTTCACGGCCACAGCCGATTCCGCCAGCAGCGTGCAGCCGGCCGGAACGATGTCGGCGAAACCGCCGAACACGACATAGCGTTCTTCGCCGCCCGAAGCGGTCTTCACCGTGACGACACCCGGCTTGATCGTGGTCATGACCGGCGCGTGATGCGCCATCACGGTCATCTCGCCTTCGGCACCCGGAATGACGACGGATTCGACCTCAGCGGAAACCAGCAGGCGCTCCGGCGAGACCAGTTCGAATTTGAAAGCTTCAGCCATGTCAATTTAGTGAGTAGGGAATAGTGAGTAGGAAGTAGGGAGAGAGGGAACCGCCCCGATCACCCAGCTGCTATTCACTACTGACTACTGACTACTCCCTATTCCCTTGATTAAGCCGCTTCAGCCGCCAGGCGCTGTGCCTTCTCGACCGCTTCCTCGATGCCGCCGACCATGTAGAAGGCGGCTTCCGGCAGGTGATCGTAGTCGCCGTTGCAAAGGCCCTTGAAGCCCTTGATGGTGTCGGCGAGGTCGACGAGCTTGCCCGGCGCGCCGGTGAACACTTCGGCGACGAAGAAGGGCTGCGACAGGAAGCGCTCGATCTTGCGGGCGCGGGCCACGGTCTGCTTGTCCTCTTCCGACAGCTCGTCCATGCCCAGGATGGCGATGATGTCCTGCAGCGACTTGTAGCGCTGGAGGATCGACTGCACCTGGCGGGCAACGGCATAGTGCTCTTCGCCGACAACCATCGGGTCGAGCATGCGCGAGGTCGAATCCAGCGGATCGACCGCTGGATAGATGCCCTTTTCGGCGATGGCGCGGTTCAGCGTCGTCGTCGCGTCAAGGTGGGCGAACGAGGTCGCCGGCGCCGGGTCGGTCAAGTCGTCGGCGGGCACGTAGATGGCCTGCACCGAGGTGATCGAGCCCTTGGTGGTGGTGGTGATACGTTCCTGCAGCGCGCCCATGTCGGTGGCGAGCGTCGGCTGATAGCCCACGGCCGACGGGATACGGCCCAGAAGAGCCGACACTTCCGAACCGGCCTGCGTGAAGCGGAAGATGTTGTCGACGAAGAACAGCACGTCCTGTCCCTGGTCGCGGAAATATTCAGCGACCGTCAGGCCGGTCAGGCCGACGCGGGCGCGCGCGCCCGGCGGCTCGTTCATCTGGCCGTACACGAGAGCCGCCTTGGAGCCTTCGCCGCCGCCCTTCTTGTTGACGCCGGATTCGATGAACTCGTGATAGAGATCGTTACCCTCGCGGGTGCGCTCGCCGACGCCGGCGAACACCGAATAGCCGCCATGCGCCTTGGCGATGTTGTTGATCAGTTCCTGGATCAGCACGGTCTTGCCGACGCCGGCGCCGCCGAACAGGCCGATCTTGCCGCCCTTGGCGTAAGGTGCCAGCAGGTCGAGCACCTTGATGCCGGTGATCAGGATCTGCGCTTCCGTCGACTGCTCGACATAGGTCGGAGCCGGCTGGTGGATGGAGCGCATTTCGATCGCGTCGACCGGGCCCTCTTCGTCGACCGGCTCACCGATGACGTTGATGATGCGGCCGAGCATGCCCGGGCCGACCGGCACGGTGATCGGCGCACCGGTGTCGCGCACTTCCTGGCCGCGCACCAGACCTTCGGTGGAGTCCATGGCGATGCAGCGCACGGTGTTTTCACCCAGGTGCTGGGCAACTTCGAGCACTAGGCGATTGCCGACATTGGTCGTCTCGAGCGCGTTCAGGATCGCCGGAAGGTGATCGCCGAATTGCACGTCGACGACGGCGCCGATGACCTGGCGGACCTTGCCGACGACGCCCGTCGCCTTGGCGGCCACTGCGGGAGTCCTGGCCGCCGCGGCCTTGGCCGGCGCCGCGGCCGTCTTTGCCGGAGCTGCCTTCGCGGCGGCTGCCGGAGCCTTGGCCGCCTTTGCGGGGGCTGCGGTCTTCGCTGCTGCCACCTTGGGGGCCGCCGTCTTGGGTGTCGCCGTCTTGGGGGTCGCTGCTTTCGCCATCGTCTTTACCCTTTTCGTCCTTTGTTTCTCACGCGGTCCTGGAGCGGGCCGATGGCCCGCGAACCACGCCTAGAGCGCTTCGGCGCCCGAAATGATTTCGATCAGTTCCTTGGTGATCTGCGCCTGCCGCTGGCGATTGTAGGTGATCGACAGCTTGTTGATCATCTCGCCGGCGTTGCGCGTCGCATTGTCCATGGCGCTCATCTTGGCGCCCATTTCGCCGGCCGCGTTTTCGAGCAGCGCCCGAAAAACCTGCACGGAAATGTTGCGCGGGATGAGGTCGGAGAGGATTTCGCCCGGCTCCGGTTCGTACTCGTAGACGGCATTGCCGCCATCCACCGCCTCGGCGGGAGCCGAAGCGACGCCGGCCGGGATGATCTGCTGCGCGGTCGGGACCTGGCTGATCACCGACTTGAACTGCGAATAGAACAGCGTGCAGATGTCGAAGGCGCCCTCGTTGAAAAGGTGGATGACTTTCTTGGCGATCGCGTCGGCATTGAAGAAGCCGAGCGTCTTGACCTCGCGCAGGTCGACACGATCGAGGATCATCGAGGCATAGTCGCGGCGCAGGATGTCGAAACCCTTCTTGCCGACGCAGATGATCTTGACCTGCTTGCCGTCGGCCAGAAGCCGCCGGATATGATCGCGGGCAAGACGGGCGATCTGCGAATTGAAGCCGCCGCACAGGCCGCGCTCGGCGGTGCAGACGACGAGCAGATGCACGTTGTCCTTGCCGGTGCCGGTCATCAGCGCCGGGGCGTCGCCGCCGCTGCCGATTGCCTGGGTGATGTTGGCCAGCACGGAACCCATGCGCTCCGAATAGGGGCGCGCCGCTTCCGCTGCCTCTTGCGCACGGCGCAGCTTCGCCGCGGCGACCATCTGCATCGCCTTGGTGATCTTCTGCGTCGCCTTGACCGAGGCGATACGGTTACGAAGGTCTTTTAATGAAGGCATGCTTCAAACCTGATCCCGTCTTGTCGCTTTGCTCAGGCGAAGGTCTTGGCGAAAGCGTCGATCTCTGCCTTCAGCTTGGCGCGCAGATCGTCCGACAGCGCCTTTTCCTTGCGGATGGCGTCGAGAACGTCCTTGCCCGCCGCACGCATGTGGCTGAGCAGGCCATGCTCGAACTTGCCGACCTGGTTGACCGGCAGCTTGTCGAGATAGCCGTTGACGCCGGCGAAGATCACCGCGACCTGCTCTTCCGTCTTCAGCGGCGAGAACTGCGGCTGCTTCAGGAGTTCGGTCAGGCGCGATCCGCGGTTGAGCAGGCGCTGCGTGGCGGCGTCGAGATCCGAGCCGAACTGCGCGAAGGCCGCCATTTCGCGGTACTGCGCGAGCTCGCCCTTGATCGAGCCGGCAACCTGCTTCATTGCCTTGATCTGCGCCGAGGAACCGACGCGCGACACCGACAGACCGACGTTGACGGCCGGACGGATGCCCTGGAAGAACAGGTTGGTTTCGAGGAAGATCTGGCCGTCGGTGATCGAGATCACGTTGGTCGGGATGTAGGCCGACACGTCGTTGGCCTGGGTTTCGATGACCGGCAGAGCCGTCAGCGAGCCATTGCCCAGATCGTCATTGAGCTTGGCGGCGCGCTCGAGCAGGCGCGAGTGCAGGTAGAAGACGTCGCCCGGATAGGCTTCGCGGCCCGGCGGGCGGCGCAGGAGCAGCGACATCTGGCGATAGGCGACGGCCTGCTTCGACAGATCGTCGTAGCTGATCAGCGCATGCATGCCGTTGTCCCGGAAATATTCGCCCATGGTGCAGCCGGCGAACGGCGCCAGGAACTGCATCGGCGCCGGATCGGAAGCGGTGGCGGCGACGATGATCGAATATTCGAGCGCGCCGCGCTCTTCCAGCACCTTGACGAACTGCGCGACGGTCGAGCGCTTCTGGCCGACGGCGACGTAGACGCAGTAGAGCTTTTCCTTCTCGGGGCCGTTGTCGTGCACCGACTTCTGGTTGAGCATCGTGTCGAGGATGATGGCGGTCTTGCCGGTCTGACGGTCGCCGATCACCAGCTCGCGCTGGCCGCGGCCGACCGGGATCAGCGCGTCGATGGCCTTGAGGCCGGTCGACATCGGCTCATGCACCGACTTGCGCGGGATGATGCCGGGCGCCTTGACGTCGACGCGCTTGCGTTCGATCGCCTTGATCGGGCCCTTGCCGTCGATCGGGTTGCCGAGCGCGTCGACGACGCGGCCGAGCAGGCCCGGACCGACCGGAACGTCGACGATGGCGCCGGTGCGCTTGACGGTGTCGCCTTCCTTGATGTCACGGTCGGCGCCGAAGATGACGACGCCGACATTGTCGGCTTCGAGGTTGAGCGCCATGCCGCGGATGCCGCCGGGGAATTCGACCATTTCGCCGGCCTGGACATTGTCGAGGCCGTAGACGCGGGCGATACCGTCACCGACGGACAGCACCTGTCCAACTTCGGAGACCTCGGCCTCCTTGCCGAAATTCTTGATCTGGTCTTTCAGAATTGCGGAAATTTCCGCGGCGCGGATGTCCATCAGCCGACCTCTTTCAGTGCAAGCTTGAGCGAATTGAGTTTGGTTTTGAGCGACGTATCGATCTGGCGCGAGCCCATCCTGACCACCAGCCCGCCGAGCAGCGACGGATCGACGGTGACGGAGATGGCCACGTCCTTGCCGGCAACGCTTTTCAGCGCCGCCTTGAGTTCGGTCTGCTGGGCAGCCGTCAGCTCGTGAGCCGACGTCACTTCAGCAGCGGTCTCGCCACGATGCTCGGCGGCGATCTGGCGGAACGCCTTGATCATGCCGGGCACGGCGAACAGCCGGCGATTGCGGGCGACGACGCGCAGGAAATTACCGGTGAGGCCGGTGATCTTGGCCTTGTCGGCGATCGCCGCGATGGCCTTGGCCTGCTCCTCGCTGGAGAATACCGGGCTGTTGATCAGCCGGGTCAGGTCGGAACTGCCCGCGAGCATCGCCTCGAAACTGTTGAGGTCGGACTCGACCTTGGCCACGGAATTTGCCTGCAGGGCGAGTTCGAACAGCGAACCCGCATAGCGTTCTGCGACACCTGAGATTGGCGATGACGATTGAGCCACGGACCGTCTTTTCTCTTGTCTGACAGGCCGCAGATTGTTGGCGCGAGCAAAAACTCTGGCTAAATCTTTGACCTTACTGCATTTTTTCAAGCACGGAGGCGCGGCTTCCGCTATCCCCGGCCGAAAGTCGATTGCCGTCTAGCACAGGCATTTTAAGACCGCAATGCGTCGTTCCGCATGCTTTTCAGGCACTATTGTCGCATCCGGCGAAAGACTCGCGCCCGATGCGCCGGAATAGCCTTGGATTCAGGGCACAAAGCCGAAGGCAAAGGCGAGCGGCAACGCCGCCAGGACCAACTCCACCACAATGGAAACCCAATTGAAAGGTGTGTTGGCGCCATCCGACATCATCGACAGCAGCCGGCCGAAGGCCGTGAACAGCCAGGAGAAGCCGAGCGCCATGTAAACCAATGGCTGCGCCAAGAGAATGCAGCACAGGCCGACGCCGAGATAAAAGCCCGACATCCTGCCACGCCCCTCGGCGATCGCCGCCGCCTTGTCCGGTTTCGCCTGCAGGCGCAGGATGCGGAAGGCCAGCCCAGGCGCCAGGAAAAACAGAAACCCGAGCAGCACGGTGAAGACGGCGCTCGACCAGGCCAGCCATTCGCCCTGGCTCGTCGGCCATGGAAGCGCAAAATCCATGCTGTCCCCTCGAAATGCCTGTTTTGAAATTCCGGGCATTCTAACCGAGGAACAGCGCCGCGCCAGATGGCATCAGGCACTTTCAAAGCCATGGCAGGAAAAGCGTGAAACGTTTTCCTGGGAAAAACGCATAGCGTTTTCCCTAGGCAATTGCGTCAGAATAAAAAGCGGGCGCATCAACCGAGCGCGAATTCCACCGCCGCCTCGGCATGGATGCGTGTCGTGTCGAAAACCGGAATGTCGAAATCATCCTGTCCGATGAGCATGGTGATCTCGGTGCAGCCCATGATGATGCTGTCGGCGGCCTCGTCACGCCGAAGGCGTTCGGCCTCTTCCATGTAGGCCGCCTTCGAAGCTTCGCTGACGATGCCCTGACAGAGCTCGTCATAGATGACGCGATGCACCATGTCGCGCCCGGCCGCATCGGGCACGACAGGCGACAGGCCGTATTTGTCGGCGAGCCGGCCCTTGTAGAAATCCTGCTCCATGGTGAAGCGCGTCGCCAGCAGCGCCGGGCGCTGCATGCCTGTGCGCTTGACCGCGGCCGCAGTGGCGTCGGCGATATGGATCAAGGGGATCGACACCGACGCCTGCACCTGGTCAGCCAGTCTGTGCATGGTGTTGGTGCACAGAACCAGGCCTTCCGCACCGCCCGCCTCCAGCTTGCGCGCGGCATCATTCAGAAGCACGCCGGCGCCGTCCCAATCGCCATGATGCTGCCGCTCGGCGATCGCGGCGAAATCGAACGACCACAAAAGCAGCTTGGCCGAATGCAACCCGCCGAGGCGCTCGCGCACGATCTCGTTGAGCAGGCGATAGTAGATGGCGGTCGATTCCCAGCTCATGCCGCCGAGCAAGCCAAGGGTTTTCATGTGATCTTCCATTTCTCGCTATCGCCGATATGGCGGCCTTATAAAAAGCTCTGCGGATCGATGTCGACCTGCACCCGGACCGAGCCACGCTGCTTCGGCCCGTTGGCCAGCATGGCGCGGATAAAGCCCTGCATGTCGGCGCGCCGTTCGCCCTGGATCAGCAGGCGGAAGCGGTGGCGGCCGCCGAGCAGGGACAGCGGCGCTTCCGCCGGCCCCAGCACGAACAGGTCTGACGCCTCGGGCGCGGCGCGGCGCAGGCCGCGTGCATGCCCTTCCGCTTCCCCCCGCGTCACCGCGCTGACGATGACGCCGGCCAGCCGGCCGAACGGTGGCAGCGCCGCCCGCTCGCGCTCGGCGATCTCGCGTTCGTAAAAAGCCTCGGCATCGCCCGAGACGATCGCCCGCATCACCGGATGGTCGGGCTGGAAAGTCTGCAGCAGGCCGAGGCTCTTCTTGCCGGTGCGGCCGGCGCGGCCGGTCACCTGGCTGAGCAGCTGGAAGGTGCGCTCGGCGGCGCGCGGATCGCCATTGGCAAGGCCAAGATCGGCATCGACGACGCCGACCAGCGTCATGTTGGGAAAATTGTGGCCCTTGGCGACGAGCTGTGTGCCGATGACGATGTCGGCCTCGCCATCGGCGATCGCCTCCAGTTCCAGCCGCAGCCGCCGCACGCCGCCCATCAGGTCGGACGACAAGACAATGGTGCGCGCATCGGGGAAATGCGTGACGACCTCCTCGGCGATGCGCTCGACGCCCGGGCCGCAGGCGACCAGATGATCGAGCGTGCCGCATTCCGGGCAGGCTTCGGGGCGGCGCTCATTGTGCCCGCAATGATGGCAGACCAGCTGGCCGCGAAAGCGATGCTCGACCAGCCAGGCCGAACAGACCGGGCAGCCGAAACGGTGGCCGCAAACGCGGCACAGCGTTAGCGGCGCATAGCCGCGCCGGTTGAGGAACAGCAGCGACTGTTCCTTCTTCTCCAGCGTCTTGCGCATATGGTCGATCAGCACCGGCGACAGGAAGCCGCCACGCGCCGGTGGCGCGCGCCGCATGTCGATCGACTTCAGCTGCGGCAGCGCCGCCTCGGCGAAGCGGGCGGAGAGAATGGCCCTGTTGTACTTGCCCTGGCTCGCATTGACGCGGCTCTCGACCGATGGCGTCGCCGATGCCAGCACCACCGGGAAGCCGCCAATATGGCCGCGCACCACCGCCATGTCGCGCGCATTGTAGAAGACACGGTCCTCCTGCTTGTAGGCAGGGTCGTGCTCCTCGTCGACGACGATCAGGCCGAGCTCCTTGAACGGCAGGAACAGCGCCGAGCGCGCGCCGGCAACGACGCGCACCGTGCCTTCCGCCACCTGCCGCCAGACTTTTTCGCGCATCCTGGGCGGCAGGTCGGAATGCCATTCGCCCGGCTTGGCGCCGAAGCGCTGCTGGAAGCGTTCGAGGAAGGCATGGGTCAGCGCGATTTCCGGCAAAAGGATCAGCACCTGCTTGCCCTGGTCGAGCGCGGCCGCCACCGCCTCGAAATAGACCTCCGTCTTGCCAGACCCGGTGACGCCGTCGAGCAGCGCGACGTTGAAGGCGCCGGCCGCGACATTGGCGCGCAGCATCGATGCGGCGTCGCTCTGGTCTGGCATCAATTCCGGCACGGCATAGCTCGGGTCAGGTGCTGCCACGACCGGGCGCGGCGGGATCATCACCGCCTCGAACACGCCTTGCGCCTTCAGCCCCTCGATCACCGTCGACGACACGCCGGCCGCATGCGCGAGGCCGGATCGTGTCCAGGCCAACCCGCCTTCGGCCGTTTCCAGCACGCGCGCCCGCGCATCCGTCATCCGGTCGGGAACGATAAGGGTGCGCTGCAACCCCTCGATCCAGGGCTCCGGGTCGAAGGCCTCCGGCGCTCTGAGCAGCATCCGCGCCACCATGCCCGGCGCCGACAGCGTGTATTGCGCCACCCAGTCGACGAAACGGCGCATCGAACGGTCGATCGGCGGGCAGTCGAAGACCTGTTCGATCGGGCGCAGTTTTTTCGCGTCGACAGTCTCGACCGCGCCATCCCAGACGATGCCGGCAACCTGGCGCGGCCCGAGCGGCACGCGCACGATCGACCCCGGCACCACGCGCATGCCGGCCGGCACGGCATAGGTGTAGGGGCGTTCGGCAGGCATCGGCACCAGCACCGGCGCGGCTGCGACAAAGGGCGAATCTTCGATCATGAGGCGTGACCTTGCCCCGACTTTGGTCTAGATCAAAGAGCAACGCTGAACGTGCCTTCCCAAGCACGACGAAATCGTCAGGAGACCGCCATGAAATTTTTTGTCGACACCGCCGACATCAAGGAAATCCGTGAGCTGAATGATCTGGGGCTGCTCGACGGCGTCACCACCAATCCGTCGCTGATTCTCAAATCCGGCGGCAAGATCGCCGACGTCACCAAGCAGATCTGCGATATCGTCGCCGGCCCGGTCTCGGCCGAAGTCGTGGCGACCGAATACAAGGACATGATGGCCGAGGCCGAGGTGCTGGCCAAGATCGCGCCAAATGTCTGCATCAAGGTGCCGCTGACGCTGGACGGCCTGAAGGCCTGCAAGACGATCCGCACCCAGATGAACCGCATGGTCAACGTCACGCTGTGCTTCTCGGCCAACCAGGCGCTGCTCGCCGCCAAGGCCGGCGCCTCGTTCATCTCGCCCTTCGTCGGCCGCATCGACGACACCGGCTCGGACGGCATGGAGCTGATCCAGGAGATCCGGCAGATCTACGACAATTACGATTTCCAGACCGAGATCCTGACCGCTTCGGTGCGCACGGTGAACCACGTCAAGCAAGCGGCGCTCATCGGTGCCGACGTCATCACCGCGCCGCCGGCGACGCTGAAGGCGCTGGTCAACCATCCGCTGACCGACAAGGGTCTCGCCGCCTTCCTTGCGGACTGGGCCAAGACCGGCCAGAAGATCGGCTGAGATCGCACTGCTTCAATGAGAAAAGGCCGGGCGACCGGCCTTTTTGTTATGTGTCGGGAGAAGCCCGACCGCCGCAAGGGCCGCCGATCATTCCGTGCCGTCCTCGTCGGGCGCGGCTGCCGGCGGGCGCCGGCCCATGATGATTTCGCGCTTGCCGACATGGTTGGGCGCGCCGACCAGACCTTCCTTCTCCATGCGCTCGACCAGGGATGCGGCCCGGTTGTAGCCTATGCCGAGACGGCGCTGGATGTAGGACGTCGAACACTTCTTGTCGCGCACCACCACCTTGACCGCTTCGTCATAGCTGGAATTGCCGTCCTCGGCGGCGACCGATCCCTTGTCGAAGACCGCGCCCTGATCGTCCTCGACTTCTTCCTCGTCCTCGTCGGCGGTCACGGTCTCCAGATATTCCGGGCGGCCCTGCGCCTTCAGATGCGCCACGACATGTTCGACCTCAGCGTCGGAGACGAAGGGGCCATGCACGCGCGAAATCCGCCCGCCACCCATCATGTGCAGCATGTCGCCCTGGCCGAGCAGCTGTTCGGCCCCCTGCTCGCCCAGGATGGTACGGCTGTCGATCTTGGAGGTGACCTGGAAGGAGATGCGGGTCGGGAAGTTGGCCTTGATCGTGCCGGTGATGACGTCGACCGAGGGGCGTTGCGTTGCCATGATCAGATGGATGCCGGCCGCGCGCGCCATCTGCGCCAGGCGCTGGATGGCGCCTTCGATCTCCTTGCCGGCGACCATCATCAGGTCGGCCATCTCGTCGACGATGACGACGATGTAGGGCATCGGCGCAAGATCGATTTCCTGCTGCTCGAACAGCGGCTCGCCGGTGCCCTTTTCGAAGCCGGTCTGCACGGTCATGACGACCGCCTCGCCCTTGTCGCGGGCCTGGGCGGCGCGCTCATTGTAGCCGTCGATGTTGCGCACGCCGAGCCGCGCCATCTTGCGATAGCGGTCCTCCATCTCGCGCACCGCCCATTTGAGCGCGGTGACGGCCTTCTTGGGATCGGTGACGACGGGCGTCAGAAGATGCGGGATGCCGTCATAGACCGAGAGTTCCAGCATCTTCGGATCGACCATGATCAGCCGGCATTCTTCCGGCTTCAGCCGGTAGAGCAGCGACAGGATCATGGTGTTGATGGCGACCGACTTGCCGGAGCCGGTGGTCCCGGCGACCAGCAGATGCGGCATCTTCGCCAGTTCGGCGATGACGGGCTCGCCGCCGATCGTCTTGCCGAGGCAAAGCGCCAGCTTGCAGCTGGTCTTGCGGAAGCCCTGCGATTCGATCAGTTCGCGGAAATAGACGGTCTCGCGCGTCTCGTTCGGCAGCTCGATGCCGATGACGTTGCGGCCGGGCACGACGGCGACGCGCGCCGAAATCGCCGACATGGAGCGGGCGATATCATCGGCAAGACCGATGACGCGGGACGATTTGACGCCCGGCGCCGGCTCGAACTCATAGAGGGTGACGACCGGACCCGGGCGAACGTGGATGATCTCGCCGCGCACGCCGAAATCCTCGAGCACGCTCTCCAGGAGATCGGCATTCTGCTCGAGCCGCTCCTGCGACATATAGAAGCCCTGCCCTTCCGGCGGCCGCTGCAGCAGCTCTTCCGAGGGAAGTTCGTACGCCTCGCCCGTCGTGGCTGGCACGATCTTGCCGGCCAGAGGCAGCGGCGAAGAGGCGCGCCCGGCCGGAACCTGCACGGTGTCCTCGGCGCCTTGCGCCGGAGCGGCATTGCCCGCGACGGCGGGCACTGCGACCCGCGCCTGGGTTCGCTTCGGCACACCACCCGCCGCCGGCTGAACCACCGCTTCGTTGGAGTTGGCCGGACGGACATCCGACGAGGCGGACGAGGCCTGCTGGCCTGGAAGGCAGTCGATGACACGGAACAACGCGGTCGGGTCGGCCGTCGGCGCGGCGCGAACGTCGACCCGCCCGGCGGCGACCGGCGCGGCGGCGCGCTGAACCGGGACGGCTCGCGACGCGGGCGACGAACCTTCGATCATGTAGGGCGCCATGAGCTCGAAGAAGACGTGATCCGACAGATAGGGCCAGCGGACAGTTTCGCGGTCGGTTGTCTTGACCGGCGCCGCCATTCCCTGGGCAGACGCGGCCGGCGCCGATGCACCTGCTGTTGCGGCGGTCCTCGGACCGGCCGTCACGACGGTCCGCGCCTTTTCGCTGGCATGCCTTGGCGGAACGGATGCCGAGGCCGGTGATCTTTCATGCATCACGGCTTTGTTGCCGGCGGGCGGCCGGGCGGTTTCCAAAGCGGCGTTCCGGCTTTTCATCGCCGCCGACAATGACGGGGACGGGACCACGGACGACGGCGCAGCCGCGGCAGGCTGTGCGACGGCTTGCCGCGCCGGCGGCGCCGGCGATTCACCTTGCTCGGAGGTGATCTGGCGCGGATGGCGTGCGCTGGCTTCGTAGTCCGGCGTGCGGGTAAACCGCACATTGGGCGCCAGGAAGAAATACTCCTGCCAGGCGGGACTTTCATTGCCGCCGAGATCGACAGGTGGCGGGAAATTGCCGCCCGCGGTCGCGCCGGGCGGCTGGCCGTCCACCTTGCCGCTCACGCCGTTGAAACGCTTTCCCTCGGGGTCATCGGGCGAAGCTGGCTTCAATGAATTGACCCGAGGAAAACGCTTGGATTCCATTCTCAAGACTCACTCTGAAATGTCTGCTGAGCAATAGGGAGCGAGTGGTTAACAGTTGCTTCCCGCCAGCGCTTTTGGAGCGGTCGAAACGTATCTTTCGCGGCGATGTGAGGTGATCGGAATTCGGGCGGCTGATCCTCGTTCAACGGTCGCCCGCGCATCCCAATGCATCGGGCCAAGGGCGAGTTGAAAATATGCCGCCCGGCCGCTGCGAGGCGACCGGACACCAGGATCGAGATGGCGTTTCCGTGAAAAGAAGCTGGCGCTAGCTGGCCGCCTTGCCGTGCCTGACCAGATCCTGGGCGATGGACAGCTGCAGCGCCTCGGCCAGTTCGCGCGCGGCGCGGTTCTCGGCGTCGATCTGCGCCCTGTACGAGGCAAATTCCTGGCGCGGCCTGTCGAAGGACGAGGTAATCGAGCGCTTGCCGACGGTGATGACGGCGCCGGTTTTCGCATCGGTCAGCGTATAGTTGGCGGTCAGCGTCACCGAGCCGGCGGTCGGCTCGTCCTCATCGGTGCCGACCTGCACGAGGGCCGAGGATTCAACAGCTTCGGCCACGCTGAGATTAAGCGAATAAAGCGGCGACGCCGGTTCGCCGGCGCCCCGCCCGAAGCCGAAGATCAGATTGTTACGCACCTGCTGGGCATAACGCGTCCTGACCGGCTTGATGGCGATCGACGCCAGCTCGGCATTGGTGGTCGAGCCCGTCGACAATGGCGCGTTGGAATAGAGCGGCCGTACCGTGCAGGCCGAAACCAGAGCCAGCGAGCCGACAAGGCCGGCGAGCGCGACGCGGCGCAGCAGACGGCTCAGCTCTGTCTTTTCCCGATCAGGCAACGACATTGACGATCCTCTGCGGTACGATGATCACCTTGCGCGGAGCCTTACCTTCGAGTGCTTTCTGCACGAAGTCGAGAGCCAATACCGCTTTTTCGACCGCACCTTGGTCCGCGTCGCGGGCAATTGTCAAATCCCCCCGCTTCTTGCCGTTGACCTGCACCGGATAGGTCACTTCGTTGTCGACGACCAGCGCCGGATCGAAGACCGGCCATGGCCGTTCGGCGACCAGATCGGTGCCGCCGAGCGTCTCCCAGCACTCTTCTGCCAGATGCGGCATCACTGGCGCGATCAGATGCACCAGGATCTCAACCGCCTGGCGGGAGGCGCTCTGCAGTGCCGGATCGGCCTTGCCTTCCGCCACCTGGTTGAGCGGCGTGGTCAGCACATTGGCCAGTTCATAGATGCGGGCGATGGCGCGGTTGAAGCCGAGCTTCTCGATGTCCTCGCCGACCGCCTTCAGGATCTTGTGCGTGGCCTTCGACACCGCTCCCGCCTCGCCTGCGTCGGCCGCCGCGGGCTTGACGCCCGCCAGCGTCTCGGCCGCCGTCGACACCAGCCGCCAGATGCGCTGCATGAAGCGGTGCGCGCCGGCGGCGCCATCGTCGGTCCACTCGACATCGCGCTCGGGCGGCGAATCCGACAGCATGAACCAGCGCGCCGTGTCGGCGCCGTAGCCGTCGGTAATGTCTTCCGGGCTCACCGTGTTCTTCTTCGACTTCGACATCTTCTCCAGCGGGCCGATGGTGACAGCCTCGCCGGTGGCGATGTCGAAGGCGCGGCGTTCGCCGTCGACGCCCTCCAGCCGCACTTCGGTCGGCGCCAGCCAGCGGCCGTTCGAAGCCGATCCGACGCGGTAGGTCTCGTGCACCACCATGCCTTGCGTGAACAGGCCCTTGAACGGCTCCGCCAGATCGACATGGCCGGTCTCGCGCATGGCGCGGGTGAAGAAGCGCGAATAGAGCAGATGCAGGATCGCATGCTCGATGCCGCCGATATACTGGTCCACCGGCAGCCATTCGTTCGCCGCCCTGGGATCGGTCGGCTCATGCGCCCAGGGCGCGGTGAAGCGGGCGAAATACCAGGACGAATCGACGAACGTGTCCATCGTATCGGTCTCGCGCCGCGCGTCCTTGCCGCATTGCGGGCACTTCACATGCCGCCAGGTCGGATGCCGGTCGAGCGGGTTGCCCGGCCGGTCGAAATCGACATCGTCGGGCAGCTTGACCGGCAGGTCGGCCTTCGGCACGGGCACCACGCCGCAATCCTCGCAATGGATCATCGGGATCGGGCAGCCCCAGTAGCGCTGGCGCGAAATGCCCCAGTCGCGCAGGCGGAAATTCACCTTGCGCTCGGCCATCGGCCTGTTGCCGATCGTCTTCTGCTCCAGCAGCTTCGCCACCTCGTCGAAGGCGCGGTCCGGCTTCATGCCGTCGAGGAAGCGTGAATTGATCATCACCCCGTCGTCGACATACGCTTCTTCCGTGATCTGGAACGACTTCGCATCGCCGCCTTCCGGCATCACCACCGGGATCACCGGCAGGCCGTATTTGTTGGCGAAGTCGAGGTCGCGCTGGTCGCCGGACGGACAGCCGAATATGGCGCCGGTGCCGTATTCCATCAGCACGAAATTGGCGACGTAGACGGGCAGCGTCCAGCTGTCGTCGAAGGGATGGACGACGCGGATGCCGGTGTCGAAACCCTTCTTCTCGGCCGTCTCCAGTGCGGCCACCGACGTGCCCATATGGCGGACCTCGTCGATGAACTTCGCCAGCGCCGGATTGGTCTCGGCGGCCTTTTTGGCCAGCGGGTGATCGGCGGCGACGGCCATGAAGGAGGCACCGAAGATGGTGTCGGGCCGCGTCGTGTAGACTTCCAGCTCATGCTCGCCGGCAACGTCAGAGGCCAAAGGCCAGCGGATCAGCAGGCCTTCCGAACGGCCGATCCAGTTCTGCTGCATCAGCTTCACTTTTTCCGGCCATTCGTCGAGGCCGTCGAGCGAATCCAGCAGGTCCTGCGCAAAGTCGGTGATCTTGAAGAACCACTGCGTCAGTTCGCGCTGTTCGACCAGCGCGCCGGAGCGCCAGCCGCGCCCGTCAATGACCTGCTCGTTGGCGAGCACCGTCATATCCTCCGGGTCCCAGTTGACCTTGGAGGATTTGCGCGTCACCAGCCCCTTCTCGACGAAATCGAGGAACAGCATCTGCTGGCGGTGGTAGTAGTCGACGTCGCAGGTCGCGAATTCGCGCGCCCAGTCCAGCGACAGGCCCATGACCTTGAGCTGCTCGCGCATGGTGGCGATGTTCTGGTAGGTCCATTCCTTGGGGTGGACCTTGTTCTGCATCGCTGCGTTTTCGGCCGGCATGCCGAAGGCGTCCCAGCCCATCGGATGCAGCACGTTGAACCCCTTGGCCCGCTTGTAGCGCGCCACCACGTCGCCCATCGTGTAATTGCGGGTGTGACCGATATGGATGCGCCCCGACGGATAGGGGAACATCTCCAGCACATAGTATTTCGGCTTCGGGTCGTCATTGCGCGCTTCGAACAGCTTCTTTTCGGCCCAGGCCTTCTGCCATTTGGGTTCTGACGCGCGCGGATTGTATCGTTCGGTTGCCATGGGACGTTTTTCACTTAAAAGCAGGCGCGAACCGCGGGCGACTGGCTCCGCGGTTCAGGGAATGTGGTCCGGGTGTTCACCATGGTTTGGCAAACCCGTCAACCATATGGGCATCGCGGCGGCTAAAAACGCGGGTCAAAACAGCGGGATTTGCATATGGGTGACACCGTTCAGCAGTTTTTCGCGGTCAAGGCGAAGATCGCCGCCGCCGAGCAGGAGGCCCGCCGCGAGGCCGGCGCGGTGACGCTGGTGGCCGTCTCCAAGACCTTTGACGCCGCCGACATCCGGCCGGTGATCGAGGCCGGCCAACGGGTCTTCGGCGAGAACCGCGTGCAGGAAGCGCAAGCCAAATGGCCCGATCAGAAGCAGGCTTTTCCTGACATCGAGTTGCATCTCATCGGTCCGCTGCAATCGAACAAGGCCAAGGAAGCGGTGGCGCTGTTCGACGTCATCGAAACGATCGACCGCGAGAAAATCGCCGCCGAACTCGCCAAGGAAATCGCCAGGCAAGGCCGCGCACCGAAGCTCTATGTCCAGGTCAACACCGGCTCCGAGCCGCAGAAGGCCGGCATCGAGCCGCGCGCGGCGATCGCCTTCGTCGCCCGCTGCCGCGATGTCCACGGCCTCGCCATAGAAGGGCTTATGTGCATCCCCCCGGCCGACGAAAATCCCGGTCCGCATTTCGCCCTGCTGGAAAAGCTTGCCCGCGAGGCCGGCGTCGCCAAACTGTCGATGGGCATGTCCGGCGACTACGAGACGGCCATCGCCTTCGGCGCCACCAGCGTCAGGGTCGGCTCGGCGATCTTCGGCAGCCGCTGATACGCACGCCTTTGGGCCAGTTCGGCAAGCCGGCTGCGCCACGACTTGAAACGAAACGTACCGTTCCTATTTGGTTTGTGTCATCACACATTTCTCCTGGAGCTTCGCCATGCGTTACAACCAGCTTGGAAATACGGGGATGTTCGTCTCCGAACTGTGCCTCGGCACCATGACCTTCGGCGCCGCCGGGCAGAATGCCCAATGGGGGCTGATCGCCAGCCTCGACCAGAAGGGCGTCAACGAGATCGTCGGCCGCTCGATCGCCGCCGGCGTCAATTTCTTCGACACGGCCGACGTCTACTCCTTCGGCGAGTCCGAGCGCCTGCTCGGCCAGTCGCTCAGGGATCTCGGCGTCAAACGGTCGGACGTCGTCATCGCCACCAAGGTGCATGGGGCCATGGGCCAGGGTCCGAACGAGCGCGGTTCCTCGCGCGGCCACATCATGGATTCGGTCGATGCCAGCCTCGAACGGCTGCAGCTCGACCATATCGATCTCTATCAGCTGCACGGCACCGACGCGGTGACGCCGATCGACGAGACGCTACGGGCGCTGGACGACCTCGTTGCCAGCGGCAAGGTCCGCTATGTCGGCGTTTCCAACTGGGCGGCATGGCGCATCGCCAAGGCGCTCGGCATCGCCGACCGCAAGGAATTCGCCCGCTTCGAGACCATCCAGTCCTACTATTCGATCGCCGGCCGCGACCTTGAGCGCGAGATCGTGCCGCTCATCAGCGAAGAAAAACTCGGCCTGATGGTGTGGTCGCCGATGGCGGGCGGCCTGCTTTCCGGCAAGTACGGTCCTGGCGCGCCCGGCAATGGCGAGGGCCGCCGTGCGTCCTTCAACTTCCCGCCGGTCAACGAGGACCGCGCCTGGGCGGCCGTCGCCGTCATGCGCGAGATCGCCAAGAAGCATGACGTCAGCGTTGCCACGGTGGCGCTCGGCTATGTCCTGGCCAAGCCCTTCGTGATGAGCGTCATCATCGGCGCCAGCCGCATGGACCAGCTCGAACAGAACCTCGCCGCGGCTGAAGTGAAGCTCGACGCGGACGATCTCGCCAGGCTCGACGAGGTCAGCGCGCTGCCATCCGAATATCCCGGCTGGATGCTGGAGCGCCAGGCGGCTGGCCGTCGCCCGGCGCCGTTCGTGCCGAAAGCATAGTAGCTGCCAGCGCAGTTATCTCGGGAGCCCGGCGGCTCCCGAGTGTCCTGTCAGGCCAGCCGCACACTCTCTCCCAGAAAATCGAGAAAGGCCCGCACCCGCGCCGGCAGATGCCGGCCCTGGCCGACATAGACGGCGTGGGTCGCCTCCTCGTCGCCCGGATTGAAATCCTCCAGCAGCGCCACTAGCCGCCCGGCAGCGATATCGGCCGCGACATGCCAGCGCGCCAGCCGGGAGATGCCCGCTCCGGCCAGCGTCATCAGCCGCATCGCCTCGCCGTCGCTGACCAGCGTGTTGCCGGTGATCGGGACCATGACCGCGTTGCCGGCAGCGTCGACAAACGGCCAGCCATCAATGTGCCTGACGAAGCCGAAGCCCATGCGATTATGCCCATCGAGATCGGCCGGCGTCAGCGGCTTGCCATGCGCTTCGAGATAGGACGGGGCCGCTACCACCACCACCGGGCTTTGCCCGAGCTTGCGCGCCACCAGCCGCGATTCGCCGAGCGGCCCGGCGCGGATGGCGACATCGGCGCGTTCGGCCATCAGGTCGATGACGCTGTCGGTC
The DNA here is from genome assembly GCF_002294905.1 of Mesorhizobium sp. WSM4308. Classification (NCBI taxonomy): domain Bacteria; kingdom Pseudomonadati; phylum Pseudomonadota; class Alphaproteobacteria; order Hyphomicrobiales; family Phyllobacteriaceae; genus Mesorhizobium; species Mesorhizobium sp. WSM4308. The sequence continues at coordinate 36,934 of NZ_NSFW01000027.1, forward strand.
AGCACCAGATCGACCGAAATTTCGGGATAGCGTTCGAGGAAGCGCGGCAACAGCGGGATCAGCCGGTGCACGCCGAAGGGCACGTAGGTGTTGACGCGCAGCCGCCCGCGCGGTGCGGCACCCGCCGCCGCCTCGCGCTCGGCCGCGGCCATGTCGGCCAGGATACGCAATCCGCTGTCGTAGAACGCCGTTCCCTCCGGCGTCAGCTGCAGCTTGCGTGTCGAGCGGCTGACCAGCCGCGCGCCGAGCCGGGCTTCCAGACGCGCGATCAGCTTGCTGACGGCTGATGGCGTCATGCGCAACATGCGCGCAGCCGCCGAGAAGCTACCCGCCTCGACCACGCGCACAAACACTTCGATCTCGCCGGAGCGGTTGATGTCGGGTCTGGCCATTTGTGAATCTATTTCACAGAAAATGTGCCCAATGCAAGTCTGGTTCACAGTGCATGGCGACACGATCTTTTGGCTCGGAGCGCGGTTTGGACAAGGCGCTCGTCGCCAAAGTGGGAACTGCCATGCCTCTTGCTCTCTACGCCCTCGCCGCCGGTGCCTTTGGCATTGGCGTCACCGAATTCGTCATCATGGGTCTGCTCATCGACGTCAGCAAGGACCTCGGCGTCTCGATCTCGGCCGCCGGCCAGCTCATTTCGGGCTATGCGCTGGGTGTCGTCATCGGCGCGCCGCTGCTCACCATCGCCACCAGCAACTGGCCGCGCAAGACCGTGCTGCTGGCGCTGATGGCGATCTTCACGCTGGGCAATCTCGCCTGTGCGCTGGCGCCCGATTATTGGACCCTGATGGGCGCGCGGATCATCACCGCCTTTGCCCATGGCACGTTCTTCGGCGTCGGTTCTGTCGTCGCCACCGGCCTGGTCGCGCCCAACAAGAAGGCGTCGGCGATCGCGCTGATGTTCACCGGGCTCACCGGCGCCAACATCCTCGGCGTGCCCTTCGGCACCTGGCTCGGCCAGGCCTTCGGCTGGCGCGCGACCTTCTGGGCGGTGGCCTTGGTCGGCCTGGCGGCCTTCGCCGTCATCCTGGCCCTGGTGCCACGCAGCGAGGTCGCGCCCGAAAAGAGCGACCTGCGCGCCGACCTTGCCGTGCTGCGCCGCACGCCGGTCCTGCTCGGCCTCGCCACCACCGTGCTCGGCTATGCCGGCGTCTTTGCCGTCTTCACCTACATAGCTCCGCTGTTGACCGAGATCAGCGGCTTCAAGGAAGCCGCCGTGTCGCCGATCCTGCTCGTCTTCGGCGGCGGCCTCATCGCCGGCAACCTCGCCGGCGGCAAGGTCGCCGACCGCTGGCTGGTGCCGGCGGTGCTGGGCAGCCTCGTGGTGCTCGCCGTGGTGCTGGCGACCATGAGCTTCGCCATCCACAGCCAGGTCATGGCCGTCATCTATGCCGGCCTGCTCGGCGCCGCCGCCTTCGGCACCGTGGCGCCGCTGCAGATGTGGGTGCTGGACAAGGCGCAAGGCGCCGGCCAGAGCCTTGCCTCCTCCTTCAACATCGCCGCCTTCAATCTCGGCAATGCCGCTGGCGCCTGGCTCGGCGGAGCGGTCATCGCCGATGGCCTTGGGCTGGGTTCGCTCACCTGGGTGGCCGCCTTGCTGCCGGTCGCGGCACTCGGCGTGGCCGGGCTGGCCCTGCGCCTTGATCGCGCCAACGCGCTCGGCGCGCCCGTCTCCGTCCGACCCTGACGCACGTCGGCGGACCGGTTTTTTCGACACCCCTTTCCAAACCACCAGGAGTAAGAAAATGGACTATCGACGTCTCGGCGCATCGGGCCTGAAAGTGCCCGCACTCTCATTTGGCGCGGGAACCTTTGGCGGCTCCGGTCCGCTGTTCGGCGCCTGGGGCAACAGCGACGCCAGGGAAGCGCGGCGGCTGGTCGACATCTGCCTGGAATCCGGCGTCAATCTGTTCGACACCGCCGACGTCTATTCGAACGGCGCCTCGGAAGAGGTGCTCGGCGAAGCCATCAAGGGCCGGCGCGATGCCGTGCTGATCTCGACCAAGACGTCCTTGCCGATGGGTGATGGGCCGGCCGACTACGGCTCTTCCCGTTCACGACTGATCAAATCCGTGGACGCCGCGCTGAAGCGCCTCGGCACCGACTATATCGACCTGTTGCAACTGCACGCCTTCGATGCCGGCACGCCGATCGAGGAAGTGCTGTCGACCCTGGACGAGCTCGTGCGCGCCGGCAAGCTGCGCTATGTCGGCGTCTCCAACTTCTCCGGCTGGCAGGTGATGAAGTCGCTGGCGGAGGCCGACAAGCACGGTTATCCGCGTTACGTCGCGCACCAGGTCTACTATTCGCTGGTCGGCCGCGACTATGAGTGGGAACTGATGCCGCTCGGCCTCGACCAGGGCGTCGACGCGCTGGTGTGGAGCCCGCTCGGATGGGGGCGGCTGACCGGCAAGATCCGCCGCGGCCAGCCGCTGCCGGAAAAGAGCCGGCTGCATGACACCGCAAGCTTCGGCCCGCCGGTCGAGGACGAACATCTCTACCGGGTGATGGACGCGCTGGACGCGGTGGCGCGGGAAACCGGGAGGACCGTGCCGCAGATCGCCATCAACTGGCTGTTGCAGCGCCCGACCGTTTCCTCCGTCATCATCGGCGCCCGCAACGAGGAACAATTGCGCCAGAACCTCGGCGCCGTCGGCTGGGCCTTGACGCCCGAACAGGTGAAGAAACTCGACGCGGCAAGCGAAGTGACAGCGCCCTATCCGTATTTCCCCTATCGCCGCCAGGAAGGTTTTGCCCGGCTCAACCCGCCGGCGGTGTGAAAAGGACTACAGGGAACTGACAACAAGAGACTATTCGCCCACCACTAGGCTAACGTCCGCAGTCGACCTATTGCGGACGTTAGGATCACTGCTCATAGTCGCGCAATGATGACCCTACCGCCTGCTGTTTTGCCGATCTTTGCCGCAGCCGGGTGGTTTCCTGGGCGCAAAGTTCCCGTGTCTCCAACAGTCCCGGCTGGTCATCCGGTAGCTGCCATTCTCAGCGAGTTCGATGGCCTTAAGGTCGGTGAGACCGGTTCTGGGATCGAGTGCGCCCGAAGCGATATCAGCTTTTGGTGGTCTCCAGACGAAGGCTACGAAGAAATTTTCGAGATTGAAGCCCTGCTTCAGACCAAGCTGGCCTGCTTTGCAGCGGCTCACAATTATCACGTAAGCCTGTATGTCGATGGAGGAGGCCGGGTGTTTGTCGTGTCTCCGAGTATGCCTGGCATAGGTTTTATGGGCAGTACCTTTGGTGAAGCAATGGAGCGCACCCTGCTAGGTCTGAGGGCGTCACCCCTTCTTCTGCCATCGCATGACAAAGTGTCATGGTATGGCGAGGTACTTCTACGTGGAAACCCTCGGATCCTGAGCATCGAAGAGTTGATGACGGGATAGGGGCGACCTGGTCGGCCCTATCCATCCCATCTCGGCCATCGATGGCAGACGGTTCATCGAGCTTTGTGTTAATGCAGCACGAACTCGCCATCCACCTTGCGCCATTCGTTCGGCGCGATCAGCTTCTGGTGCGTGTAGACAACCGAGTGCAGCGGCCCGTCGAGCTTGGCCTTCCAGAATTCGATGAATTTGATCAGCACCGGAAACGTCGGAGCGAGGTCGTAGTCCTGCCAGATGAAGCTCTGCAGCAGGTGGGGATGGTCGGGGAAATGATAGAGAATCTTGGCCGTGGTCAGGCCATAGCCTTTGAGCATCAGGTCCATTTCGGCATGGTCGCGCATTGCTGCCCCCTTGGCGGTCCCTTGGTTGAGTCTCCTTTCCTCCCAACGTCAGATTGTGCGCGCCGTTGCTTAACTGTCTATTGATTTTTCCTGATCGAAACAGGCTTTTCGACGCGAAAACATACAGTTAGCAGCGAGCTAAGCTGAGTGCTGACAACGTCCGCCAATGCCCCTGCGGCATCCCGCCACGCAAATCCAACGTCTAATATTGCCGTAACGCCGGAACTGGTAATAATGCCGCCGAATTCGCGGCCGCTTCGCCGCGATCCAGCCGGCGGTTCAAGGCGGCGGATTGGTTTGGGAGGAAAGTCAGGAATGTCCGAGGTTCATGTCCATCGCGTCCAGCCGGCGTGGAAGAAGAACGCGCTGATCGACAACGACACCTACCTGAAATGGTATGCCGACAGCATCAAGAACCCGGACAAGTTCTGGGGCAAGCACGGCAAGCGCATCGACTGGTTCAAGCCGTTCAGCAAGGTCAAGAACACCTCCTTCGACGGCAAGGTCGCGATCAAATGGTTCGAGGACGGGCTGACCAATGTCTCGTACAATTGCATCGACCGCCATCTGAAGAAGCGTGGCAACCAGACCGCCATCATCTGGGAAGGCGACAACCCCTACGACGACAAGAAAATTACCTACAACGAGCTCTACGAGCACGTTTGCCGGCTCGCCAATGTGATGAAGAAGCACGGCGTCAAGAAGGGCGACCGCGTCACCATCTACATGCCGATGATCCCGGAAGCCGCCTATGCGATGCTGGCCTGCACGCGTATCGGCGCCATCCATTCGATCGTCTTCGGCGGCTTCTCGCCCGATGCGCTGGCCGGCCGCATCGTCGACTGCGAATCGACCTTCGTCATCACATCGGATGAGGGCCTGCGCGGCGGCAAGTCGATTCCGCTGAAGGAGAACACCGACAAGGCGATCGACATCGCCGCCAAGAACTTCGTCATGGTGAAGAACGTCCTCGTCGTGCGCCGCACCGGCGGCAAGATCGGCTGGGCGCCGGGCCGCGACCTCTGGTATCACGACGAGGTCGCGACGGTGAAGGCCGAGTGCAAGCCCGAGAAGATGAAAGCGGAAGACCCGCTGTTCATCCTTTACACCTCAGGCTCGACCGGCAAGCCGAAGGGCGTGCTGCACACCACCGCCGGCTATCTCGTCTATGCCTCGATGACGCACCAATATGTCTTCGACTACCATGACGGCGACATCTACTGGTGCACCGCCGATGTCGGCTGGGTCACCGGCCACAGCTACATCGTCTATGGCCCGCTCGCCAACGGCGCCACCACGCTGATGTTCGAGGGCGTGCCGAACTACCCCTCGCAGGCGCGCTTCTGGGAAGTCATCGACAAGCACAAGGTCAACATCTTCTACACCGCCCCGACCGCGCTGCGCGCGCTGATGGGCGCCGGCAACGACCCGGTCAAGAAGACCTCGCGCAAATCGCTGCGCGTGCTCGGTTCGGTCGGCGAGCCGATCAACCCGGAAGCCTGGGAGTGGTATTTCAACGTCGTCGGCAACGGCAAGGTGCCGATCGTCGACACCTGGTGGCAGACCGAGACCGGCGGCATCCTGATCACGCCGCTGCCGGGCGCCACCGACCTCAAGCCCGGCTCGGCGACGCGGCCCTTCTTCGGCGTCAAGCCGCAGCTGGTCGACGGCGAAGGCAAGGTGCTGGAAGGGGCGGCCGACGGCAATCTCTGCATCACCGATTCCTGGCCGGGCCAGATGCGCACCGTCTATGGCGATCACGACCGTTTCGTGCAGACCTATTTTTCCACCTACAAGGGCAAGTATTTCACTGGTGACGGCTGCAGGCGCGACGCCGACGGCTACTACTGGATCACCGGCCGTGTCGACGACGTCATCAACGTCTCCGGCCACCGCATGGGTACGGCGGAAGTCGAATCGGCGCTGGTCAGCCATGACACGGTGTCCGAGGCCGCCGTCGTCGGCTATCCGCACGACATCAAGGGCCAGGGCATCTACAGCTACGTCACCTTGATGAAGGGGGTGGGGCCGACCGAGGAACTGCGCAAGGAGCTCATCGCCCACGTCCGCAAGGAGATCGGCGCCATCGCTTCGCCCGACAAGATCCAGTTCGCTCCCGGCCTGCCCAAGACACGCTCGGGCAAGATCATGCGCCGCATCCTGCGCAAGATAGCCGAGGACGATTTCGCCACCCTGGGCGACACCTCGACACTCGCCGATCCGGCCGTCGTTGACGATCTCATCGCCAACCGGCAGAACAAGAAAGGCTGAAAACGACTGGTCGAAGGTCGCGGGAAGCCCGGCCAACGAGAGACCAGCGGAATGAATGATATCGGCACTGTCGCGCAGCTCTGGCGCTATCCGGCGAGTTCACTCGCCGGCGAGCGCCAGGACGCCATCCTGGTCGGACCGGCGGGCATGGCGGGCGACCGCATGTTCGGCCTCGTCGATGTCTCGGACAAGGAGATCGCGAGGCCCGACCGCGAGGCGAAATGGCACAAGGTGCCGCGCATTCGCACCCGGCTGGCCAATGATCGCGACCTGGAGATCGCCGTCCCTGGCGGCGACTGGGTGAGCGCACCCGGCGCCGAATGCGACCGTGCCATATCGGCCTATCTCGGCTTCGCCGCCTCGATCCGGCCCTTCGGCCTGGAGAATGCGCCGCCGGCCTATGCCGGTCCGGTCACCGCCGCCCGCTACAGCAAGGCGCCTATCCACCTTTTGACCACGGCGTCGTTGGCGCGCCTGAAGGCGCTGCATCCGGATGGCGCCGCCGATCCGCGCCGCTTCCGCCCCAACGTCGTCGTCGACATGGCGGCGGTGGAAGGCTCGTTCCCCGAAACGGAATGGATCGGCCGCAAGCTCGCGATCGGCGATCTGCTGGTGACCATTTCGGAGCCTTGCCGCCGCTGCGGCTTCACCATCATCGCCCAGGACGGCTTCGACCACGATCCCGGCATCCTGCGCAATCTGGTCCGCCACAACGCGCACAATCTCGGCGTCTACTGCACAGTGGATCGGCCGGCCGGTATCAAGGTCGGCGACGCGATGCGTTTTCTGTAGCTACCGATAAAGGTCGGCCCGTGTCGGCGGCAGGCCGCTTGGCCCCCGCGCGCGCTTGGTGACGACTGTCTGGAAAATCTGCGCCGAGCCGCGATCGAAGGTGATCGAACAGCCGGTGAGATAAAGCAGCCAGAGCCGTGCCTTGGGCTCGCCAACCTCAGCGATCGCCTCATCGAAGCGGGCCTGCAGGCGCTCGGCCCACAGCCTGCAGGTGCGGGCATAATGCTCGCGCAAATTCTCGACGTCGGCGACGAGGAAACCGTGCGCCTCGAGATTCCCGAGCGTCATGCCGATGGTGTCGAGCTCGCCGCCCGGGAAGATGTATTTGATCAGCGCCCTGTATTCCGGTCCTTTGCGCAGGGTCTTCTTCGGGTCGCCCTTGCTGCGCCGCGTGATGGCGTGGTGCAGGTAGATGCCGCCGGGCTTCAGCAGACGGTGGACGGTCGAGAAATAGGCCGCATGGTTGGCGAGGCCCAGATGCTCGAACATGCCGATCGACGATATCTTGTCGAACGTGCCGGAAAGCTCGGCGTAGGATTTTATCTCGATGGTGATGCGGTCCTCGAGCCCCTCGGCGCGGATGCGTTCGCGCGCCAGCTTCGTCTGCGCTTCCGACAGCGACACGCCACGGCCGACGACGCCGTAATGCTTCGCCGCGTGGATCAGCATCGCCCCCCAGCCGCAGCCGATGTCGAGCAGGCTTTCGCCCGGCTTCAGCCGGAGCTTGCGGCAGATGTGGTCGAGCTTGTCGATCTGCGCCTGGTCTATGCCGTTGGCGAAATCCCTGAAATAACCGCAGCTGTAGACCATTCGTTCGTCGAGGAAGAGCCGGTAGAAAGCATTCGAAATGTCGTAGTGATGCTGGATCGCCTCCTTGCTCGAACCGCTGACATAAGGATTGTGTCCCGATAGATCGGTGCGTGCCGTCATCTGCTTTCGCGAAAGCAGCACGGCCGGGAGGTCGCGCAGAATCGCCAGCTTCGGCAGCGATCTGAGCTTTGTCTTCAACTTACCTTGCGAAGGCAGGGCGTAGAAATCGAACAGCGATCCCTCTTCGATATCGACGGTTTTGGAAATCCACATCTCGACCAGCGTCGAGAAAGTCGGCCGACGGGCTAGTTGCCAGACGATGTCCTGGTCGTTGATGGCAAGCACAGGACCGCCGGCGGGGCCGATCCGTTCTCCGGTCCATAGCCTGACGGCAAAGCCCGGCTGCAGCGCCCCGATCACGGTTCGTACGATGCGCGCGGCTCTCTCGGTGGCGTCCATGGTCCCTCCCGTGACCGATAACGCCATGTTGTCCGTTTTGGCCGGGGATCGCAAGCCGAAGCACGCGGACCCGACTGCGCGGCATTCTCCGGCGGGACGCCTTTTTCAGCCCGGCATCTTGTCATTTGCTGCAACGCACCCCATCATGAGGATGTGTTCAACAAATCGAAAGGAGGTGATCCGATGTCGAGTGATTTCGTTTTCCAGAACGTGGCCTCAGCGGATTGCACTTTCGGGAAGCAGTCTTCCCGTTAAGGCGCGAGATGCGCGGCAGGTAGCCCGAAGGGGTTGCCGCCACAGGCCGCGCCATGGACGGAAACACGGAAGGCCGCCGGCTTCGAAAGAAGCGGCGGCCTTTTCCGTTGGGCCAATGTCGCCGGAGGCCACGGCGGTTCACTTGGCGATCGTCAGCCGCTCGATGTTCTGCACGATGGCATTGAACGCTTCGTTCAGTTCGGGACCCGTAGCCGCCTCGTAATAATGTTTCAGGGTGGACGTGTCCGCAGTCGAGCAGCCCTGGAGCACGCTCTTTGCCTGATCCCGCTCGGTCGATGTCATCGACGGATCGTCGAGATCGAAACCTATGGTGAAGATCTCGATGCCGTCGCGCTTCATGTTGTCGCAAATGCTTTCGGCATTGCTTCGCGACATCTGACCGGCATTCTGCGATCTGGGCGCGCTTCGCCCGCCGGCGAACGCAGTGTTGAACTGGCCGTCCGTCATCAGGAGCGCGACCTTGCCGACCTTTCTGTTGTCGAAATTGGCGGGACCGGTGCCCAGCCGGGCGTTGACAATGGTCGAGCGCCAGGACGGCGAGAGCATGTAATAGCCCCATTGCACGGCGATGCCGCCGGCGGTCACGCCCGCCGCCTTGAAATCAGCAATCGTGTCGAGCAATTTCTGTTTGTCGGCTGTCAGCGGAATGAGCTCCGGCGTCGGGCAGGTACCCATGCGATCATCGCGGTTGACCTTGGCGAGATACTCCTGGTTCTGGTTGTTCCTGCGCAACTCGGACGGCCCGTCGGACGAGTAATCGGCATAGCCATCCTTGTCCTTGCGCTCGGTGGCGCATTTGTCGGGCCGCAGGGTCACGGATGAGCCAACCGGGATCGGTGCACCCGCTGATGGCACTGGTGGTGGCAGATTCGAGCCCCCTGCCTGCTCGACGAAAACGCTGTCGGCGAGGCCGCCCGTATTCACCGCTTCGGCATAGGGAACAATGGCCACGCGCACGCGCGGATTGTTCGGGTCGATGTTGTTGTCCAGCAGATTTTCTACGGCGGTTGAAGCGGCGGCCTGCAGGTCGCCGATCTTGTCGGTCTTTGCCCACCAGTTGGCGGCCATCGATCCTGTCACATCGAGCATCATCGCCACTTCGATGGTCTTGTCCGAATAAAGCGATGTCGTCGACGCGGTGACGCGTTTCGTATTGCCCATGCCGAAAACTGGGAAGAACAGGGCGACATCGACATGGGCGTCCGCCTGCACCGTGTTGGCGGTCCTGTCGACGATAAGCTTGTCGAGCACTATTTGGTCGGACTGCAGAATGCCCGCCGTGCTGTTGGCCACGAGAAAGTTCTGCACCGCCTTGTTCGCGTCGGCCTCCTTGATGACCCCGGTCGTCAGGTCGCGGGCCGTCGATGTCACCGCGGCGTCGATCACCCCTTGCAGGCTCGATTTGGCGTTGTAGAGCTGCGAGATGTCGACCGAGAAGCCTGCGGCCAGCGCCAGGACCGAGGCAGCAAAGCTGAACAGGATCGCGAAATTTCCACCGCTGTGTCTGGCGAACCCGCCGACCGCGTGAACAAGACCCCCGTAATTTCGCATCCAACAGCCTCCGCTTGCCTCGGCCTCGTCGCCGCAATGAGGGCAATGCAGGATTCCAGCCGGAAGCCGCTCGTCAGGCGCCGGAACCGAGCCCCTAACCTTCAACCTTTTGTTTTTGTTGGACTTCGGCTGTGTCGAAGGTGAATGACTGGTAAACAAAAAGTCGCGGCATCAGCCGCGTTTACGGACTGCTTACCATGCTTGAATCGAGGCAATCGCGGACTGCTTCGCACCGTCCTGATGCGGCACATGCCTTCTGTGCCGCAACGGGCCAACTGTACCGAGATAGCCGAGTAAGTTGGGGCGCGAACGGAATCAAAATGTGTTGAGATTCAGGTCAGGCCATTTGCGAGCCGGCATCACCTGAATATCAACATACCTTAGGCCAGCATCTGTGCGCTGGCCGTCCTGTCGATACCGTGATGGGGCGGATTGAACAGATTGCCTTCCTGCTCATAGGTCCACACCTTGAACAGGCTGAGCCGGTGTGGACCAAAACTGTGCAGCAAAGGCACGTCGGTGGCGTCGCGGCCGCGCGCGATGACGACACGACCGGTCCTAGGCCGGTTGTGGCGTGGATCGAACGTGTACCATTTGCCGTCGACGAACACTTCCATCCACGCCGAGAAATCCATCGGCGCCGGATCGATCGGCACGCCGATATCGCCGAGATAGCCGTTCACATAGCGCGCCGGAATGTTCATGCAGCGGCAGAGCGTGATCGCCAGATGGGCGAAGTCGCGGCAGACGCCGACCCGCTCCTCATGCGCCTGCGCCGCCGTGCGGGTCGAACGCGCATAGCCATAGCCGAACGACAGCCGGTTGTGGACATAGTCGACGATCGCCTGCACCCGTGCCCAGCCGGAGGGAAGATGGCCAAACAGCTGCCAGGCGAGACTACTGAGGTGATCGGTCTCGCAATAGCGGCTGCCCAGGAGATAGACGAGCACATCGTCGGGTAATTCGGCCACCGGCACTTCCCGGGCCAGCGTGTTGACCTCGTCCGTGTCGCCACTGTCTTCGATCACTGCGTCATAGAGGATGCGAAAGGCGCCGGCTGGTGCGGTGAAGCGGCGGCAGCCATTGCCATGCAGGTCATGGTAGAGCTTGGTCGGCACCGAAGGCGAGGTCAGCACCCGGGTCTGCCGCTTGATGTCGGCTTGCCTGTCCTTGTGGATCTCGAGCAGCGAAATCACCGGTGTGGCCTCTGCGCACTCAATGGCGATTTCGTAGCCGAGCCGGATCAGCATCACAGGTCCCCTTCGATCGTCATGGAAAGCAATGCCGTTCCAACGTCGCGAGATGGCTGTGGTTCCCTGGACCGCCGCAAAATAGGCCCTCGTGCCTTTCCATGCCCGCGCCTTGACGTTACGGTTGGGCAGCCCTCCCTCGACACGCTCCCCCGACTTCAAGGAAAATCATGTTTGCTGGCAGAAAATTCGCGGCCTTCCTTTTCGACATGGATGGCACGCTCATCAATTCCATCGCCTCGGCGGAGCGGGTGTGGAGCGATTGGGCGCGCCGCCATGGCCTCGACGTCGCCGCCTTCCTGCCGACGATCCACGGCGTGCGGGCGATCGAGACCATCACCAACCTTGCCCTTCCAGGCGTCGACCCGGCGCATGAGGCCGACCTGCTGCTGAAGGCCGAGGCCGCCGATCTCGACGGCATTGTCCCGATCGCCGGCGCCGCGGCGTTTCTCAAGGCGCTGCCGGGAGAAAGCTGGGCGATCGTCACCTCGGCGCCACGCTCCCTGGCGCTTGCGCGCATGGAGGCTGCCGGCATTCCTGTCCCCGCGGTCATCGTTGCGGCTGAAGACGTTTCGCGTGGCAAGCCGGCCCCCGACTGTTTCCGGCTTGGCGCGCAACGGCTCGGCTTCGATGCGCGCGACTGCCTGGTGTTCGAGGATGCTCCGGCCGGCATCGCGGCGGCCGAGGCCGCGCAAGCCGCGGTCATGGTGATCAGCGCCACGCATTCGCACCCACTGCCAACGCTGCATGCCGCGATCCTGGGCTATGACAATGTCGGCATCACCATCGACGAGCGCGGTTGGCTGGCGCTTGAGGCGCAGCGCAACGCCGCTTGAGACCAATCCCTAAAAGTCGCTGGTCAGCCCTTTGACTTCCCAGTCGCCATAGCGGCCGGGTTCCTTGCCGCCACGGCCGCCGACTTCCTTCGGCAGCGCGGCTTCCTTGCTGCGATAATCCGTACGCCGCGCCTCGGCCTCGGCCAGCGCCCGCTGTGCGGCGGGCGACAGGTCTCTTGGCGGCGCATCGTCGTTCGGGCCGGCTGGCGTTTTGCTGGTCTGGTCGGTCATGCGATAGTCCCGGCAGATTGAAATGGGGGCAGGTGTTTCCCATCATATAGCCATGAACTCACGACGATCGACCCCTTTTTACCACCACGACAGGAGCAGACGATGAACACCCTTCGCACCGCCATGCTTCTGGCCGCGATGACGGCGCTGTTCATGGGCGTCGGCTTCCTGATCGGCGGTTCGGGCGGCATGATGATCGCCCTGCTGATCGCCGCCGGCACCAATCTGTTCAGCTACTGGAACGCCGACAAGATGGTGCTGTCGATGAACCGCGCCGTCGAGGTCGATGAGAAGAACGCGCCGGAATATTACGCCATCGTCCAGGGGCTGGCCAAGCAGGCCGGGCTGCCGATGCCCAGGACCTATCTGATCGACAACCCGCAGCCCAACGCCTTCGCCACCGGCCGCAACCCGCAGAACGCGGCGGTCGCCGCCTCCACCGGGCTGCTGCAGCGGCTGACCCATGAAGAGGTCGCGGCCGTGATGGCGCACGAACTCGCCCACGTCCAGCACCGCGACACGCTGACCATGACCATCGTCGCCACCTTCGCCGGCGCCATCTCGATGCTCGGCAATTTCGCCTTCTTCCTCGGCGGCAACCGCGACAACAACAACCCGTTCGGTTTTGTCGGCGTGCTGGCGGCGATGATCGTGGCGCCCTTTGCCGCGATGATCGTGCAGATGGCGGTCAGCCGCACCCGCGAATACGAGGCCGACCGGCGCGGTGCCGAAATCTGTGGACACCCGCTGTGGCTGGCATCGGCGCTTGACAAGATCGCCCGCGGCGCCGAACGCATTCCCAACCCCGATGCGGAGCGCAATCCGGCGATGGCGCATCTCTTCATCATCAATCCCCTGCACGGCGAGCGCATGGACAATCTGTTCTCCACCCACCCGAGCACTGAAAACCGCATCACCGCATTGCAGGAGATGGCACGGCAGATGGCGGGCGGCAACCAGGCCGCCCCGCGCCCGACGCCAGCGCCTCGGCAGGCCGGGGAACAACAGCCGTCCGGCCCGTGGGGCCAGGCCCCTCAAGCGGAACAGCCGGCGGAACCGGAAAGGCCTAAGGCCAACCCATGGGGGCGCAATCCGACCGGACCCAAAGGCCGATGGTCGTGAGCGTGGCGGGATCTCGACGCGCAGGCTCAGGCAATCAGGATCATAGAGACGGCGGCGAATTCGTCGCCGGTCTCGCCGCCCGCAAGGCGGCGGCGCGGCTGCTTGCCGCTGTCATCGATGCCAGGACTCCGCTCGACGGACTGACCGACCACGAAAACGGCCATCCGCAATACAAGGCGCTCGATTTGCGCGATCGTGGCCTGGTGCGGGCAATCCTGGTCACCGCGCTGCGCTTCCGCATGACCATTACGGGCCTGCTGGCGCGGCGCCTGGAAAAGCCGCTGCCGCCCAACGCCACCGCTTTGTCGCATATGCTGCATGTGGCGGCCGCGCAGATCCTGTTCCTCGACATTCCCGACAGCGCCGCTGTCGACCTTGCGGTCACCCACGCCAAGTCCGATCCGCGCACGCAACGCTTTTCCGGCCTCGTCAACGGCGTGCTGCGCACGCTCGCGCGTGCCAAGGAAACCGAACTGCCCGCCGCTCTTGCCGCGACCGATGAAGCGCCAAAATGGTTTTCCGACCGGCTGAAGGCTGCCTATGGCGCCGATAAAGCGAAGCTCATTCTCGCCGCGCACCGGTACGAGGCGCCGGTCGACTTCTCGGTCAAGGCCGATCCCGAACTCTGGGCCGAAAAGCTCGGCGGCATCGTGCTGCCGACCGGCACGGTGCGCGTGCAAAATCTTGCCGGTGCCGTCACCGACCTGCCCGGTTTCGCCGAAGGTGCCTGGTGGGTCCAGGATGCCGCGGCCAGCCTGCCGGCGCGGCTTTTCGGCGATGTCGGCGGATTGCGCGTCGCCGACCTCTGCGCCGCGCCCGGCGGCAAGACCGCGCAGCTGGTCCTGGCCGGCGCCCGGGTCACCGCCGTCGACACCTCGAAAAACCGGCTTGGGCGGCTGGCGCAGAATCTCGACCGCCTCGGCCTCTCGGCCGAAATCGTCCAGGCCGACTTGCTCAAATATGAGCCCACGGAGGTGTTCGACGCCGTGCTGCTCGACGCGCCGTGCTCGTCGACCGGCACGGTGCGCCGGCATCCCGACGTGCCATGGACCAAGACGGCGGCCGATGTCGAAAAGCTCGCCGACCTGCAAAGGCGGTTGCTCGCCCGCGCCGTCACGCTGGTCAGGCCCGGTGGCCGGATCGTCTTTTCCAATTGTTCGCTCGACCCGCTCGAAGGCGAAGGGTTGCATCTGGCGTTTCTGAAGGAAACGCAAGGGGTCGTCGATGATCCGCTGCGGCAAGGCGAGATCGCCGGCATCGATTCGTTCTTGACGCCACAAGGCACGCTGCGCACCACGCCGGCCGACCTCGACCTCGGCGCGCCGGAACGCTCGGGCCTGGACGGCTTCTTCGCCGCGCGCATGCGCCGCGCCGGCTAATGCATGTCGCCCAAAAGTGCGTAGCGGTTTTGGGATAACGACATGCATGGAACAAAAAGCAAGTCGCGTCGCGTCCGGCCGGCGGGTGCGGCGCTATTTGACTTAACTCACAGGATTTGCTGACTTTTTTAGGGAGAGTATAGGCCCCCGGACCTATACCCAGGAATTCGCCTTCGCACGACTCGTTCATTCATGTAAACTCTGCGCCGGGGTAGAGGACGGACCAGGAGGGCTTTTGGCACTGGCTGCCAGCAACACGACGCGTCTGTGGACGCTTGTCGCGAAGGAGTTCTGGCGCAAGACGCGCCGGCGTTTGCGCGCCGGGCCGGTCTATCGCTGGCGCTATTCCGGCCGCACGCCCGAACGCGTGCTGATCGCGCCGCCGGACCTGCGGCTGGCCGACCCGCAGATCGCGCTCGAGATCTATTACGGCCGCTATCCCTTGTCGGGGCACCTGGTCGAGACCGGCGGCAAGTCGCCCTTCCAGATCAACGTGCCCAATCATGGCTGGCAAAAGACGCTGCATGGCTTTCGCTGGCTGCGCCACATGCGCGCCGCCGGCACCGAACTTGCCGCCGCCAATGCGCGTGCCCTGGTGTCCGACTGGATCGCCATGCACGGAAACAACATTGCCGGCATCGCCTGGGAGCCCGGGACGACGGCGAAGCGCGTCATCGCCTGGCTGCAGCATTCCTCCGTCGTGCTGCAGGGCGCCGAGTTCCCCTTCTACCGCGCCTTCCTGAAATCGCTGGCCGTCCAGATCCGCTACCTCAGGTCGATGGCGCGCGAAATGCCCGACGGCAAGGACCGGCTGCGCGCCCGCATAGCACTTGCCTTCGCCGCGCTTTCCCTGCCGGCGCCGGCTTCTGCGCTGCGCGGCGCCACCCGCAACCTCGCCGAGGAACTCAACCGCCAGATCCTCGCCGATGGCGGCCATATCTCACGCAATCCAATGTCGGTGCTGGAAATCCTCGCCGACCTTTTGCCGCTGCGCCAGACCTACGCCAACCAGGCGGAGACCCCGCCGCAGGCACTGATCGGCGCCATCGACCGCATGCTGCCGGCGCTGCGCTTCTTCCGCCACCAGGATGGCAGCCTCGCCCGCTTCAACGGCATGGGCGCCACCATCCATGACCGCATCGCCACCATATTGCGACATGACGACACCGCCGGCGCGCCGCTGCTGCACGCGCCGCATTCGGGCTATGAGCGGCTGTCGATGGGCGGCGTCACCGTCATCGCCGACACCGGCCTACCGCCGCCGGTCGATGTTTCCAACGCAGCGCACGCCGGCTGCCTTGCCTTCGAACTGTCGTCCGGCCGCCAGCATTACATCGTCAATGCCGGCATCGACACCTATGGCGCCGCCGAGTTCCGGCCGCTGGCCCGCGCCACCGCCGCGCACTCGACCGCCACCATCAACGACACCTCGTCGGCGCGCTTCAGCCATTCGCTGCGCGTCAACGACCTGCTGGGTTCGCCGCTGATCGGCGGCCCGCAGCATGTGCAGTGCAAGCGCATCGACCAGAAGGGCGTCCAGGGCTTCATCGCCCGCCATGACGGCTACGTCCCACGTTTCGGCTTCCTGCACGAGCGCGAGCTGAAACTGTCGTCGAACGGCAATGTGCTGGCCGGCAGGGACCGGTTCCAGCGCCCCGGCAATGCCGCGATCCGCAACAATGGCCGTGACTTCATCACCGTGCGCTTCCATGTCCACCCCGACATCAACTTGCTGCAGGACGAACATGACCGCCTGGTGCTGACCGCCGAGCAGGCCGACAGCTGGGTGTTCACCTCGGGCGAAGTGGTACCTGAGGTCGAGGAATCGATTTATTTCGCCGGTCTTGGCGGCCCGCGCCGCAGCCGGCAGATCGTGCTTGCCTTCAAGGCGTCCGACATGTCCGAAGTCCACTGGCAGCTGACGCGCACCAGCATCGTCGGCTATCCGGAAAACAACTGATTTGCCGCGCGAAGGCGGCCGGCTCGCTCAAGCCTGCTGCGGGATGCCGAAGGCCTCATAGGTGCTGAGCGTCGGCGGACCGGCGAAGGCGAAACGGATCTCGTCGGCCATCGCCGCCGCCTGACCGCTGCGGTCATAGCGCTCCGCGTCCTCGACAGTGCTCCATACGGTGATTGCCATGAAAGTGTCGCGCGCCTGATGCTGCTGCAGCAGCACGGCGCTGATGTTGCCGTTGGCGGCGCGGATGGCTGGGATCGCCTCGGTTTCGTAGATCGCCCGCAACCGCTCGGTCGTATCCGGTAATGCCGTGAACTGGCCAATACGGACAAATGCCATCAATATTCCTCCATCGCGAGGAGATCAGCCTATACCCGGGGCCGGCAAATTGCATATCAAACCGCCGAATGGTGCACGGCGCTTGATTTCCTGATGTCATGTGCTACGGCGCGGGCTTGCCCCTCCAGCCGTGAAAGGCCGCCAGCCCATGGCCGTCGCCGCCAAGAACATTCCCGCCCCGGACCTCGTTCCCGTACGCCGTGCCTTGCTTTCGGTGTTCGACAAGACCGGCCTCATCGACTTCGCCACGGCATTGGCCGCGGCCGGTGTCGAACTGGTCTCGACCGGCGGCACCGCCAAGGCGATCGCCGAGGCCGGGCTGGCGGTGCGCGACGTCTCCGAGCTCACCGGCTTCCCCGAGATCATGGATGGCCGCGTCAAGACGCTGCATCCTTCCGTGCATGGCGCGCTGCTTGGCGTGCGCGACGACCCCGAGCATGCGGCGGCGATGCGCAAATACGGCATCGAGCCGATCGACCTCCTCGTCTCCAATCTCTATCCGTTCGAGGAAGTCCGCCGCTCCGGCGCCGACTATGCGGCAATCGTCGAGAACATCGACATTGGCGGCCCGGCGATGATCCGCGCCTCGGCCAAGAATCATGCCTATGTCGCCATCGTCACCGATCCGGGCGACTATGCCTCGGTGCTGAACGCGCTGGAGATGAACATCGGCTCGCTGTCGCTGGATTTCCGCAAGAAGCTGGCGGCCAAGGCCTTTGCCCGCACAGCCAGCTATGACGCGGCGATTTCCAGCTGGTTCGCCGAGGCGCTGGAGATCGAGCATCCGACCTGGCGCGCCTTTGGCGGCCGGCTGGCCGAAGTGATGCGCTACGGCGAAAACCCGCACCAGAGCGCCGGCTTCTACGTCAATGGCGACAAGCGTCCAGGTGTCGCCACGGCGCGGCAGCTGCAGGGCAAGCAGCTCTCCTACAACAACATCAACGACACCGACTCCGCCTTCGAACTGGCCGGCGAGTTCGATCCCAGCCGCTCCGCCGCCGTCGCCATCATCAAGCACGCCAACCCGTGCGGCGTCGCCGAGGGCACGTCGCTGAAATCAGCCTATGCCAAGGCGCTCGCCTGCGATCCGGTCTCGGCCTTCGGCGGCATCGTCGCATTGAATCGTACGCTCGACGCCGAAGCGGCGGAGGACATCGTGAAGACCTTCACCGAGGTGATCATCGCGCCCGATGCCACGGACGAGGCCGCGGCGATCGTTGCCGCGAAGAAAAACCTGCGCCTGCTGGTCACCGGTGGCCTGCCCGACCCGCGCTCGCCCGGCACGACCGTCAAATCCGTTGCCGGCGGCCTGCTCGTCCAGGGCCGGGACAATGCCGTGGTCGACGATCTCGAACTGAAAGTGGTGACCAGGCGCGCGCCGACGCCGGCGGAGATGGCCGATCTCAAATTCGCCTTCCGCGTCGCCAAGCACGTCAAGTCCAACGCCATCGTCTATGCAAAAGACGGCGCCACAGTCGGCATCGGCGCCGGCCAGATGAGCCGCGTCGATTCCTCCCGCATCGCCGCCCGCAAGGCACTCGACGCGGCCGAGGCTGCCGGCATGGCCGAACCGCTGACCAAGGGCTCGGTGGTGGCTTCCGATGCCTTCTTCCCCTTCGCCGACGGTCTGCTTGCCGCAGTCGCCGCCGGCGCCACCGCCGTCATCCAGCCCGGCGGCTCGATGAACGACAAGGACGTCATTGCGGCCGCCGATGAACATGGCATTGCGATGGTGTTTACCGGCGTCAGGCATTTCCGGCACTGAGCACTTTTGCCCTCCCCTCGATGGGGAGGGTCGGTGCGCTCGCTTGCGAGCGCACCGGGGTGGCGTGATGGCGCTGCCCCCCACCCCGCTCCGCTTCGCGGATCGACCCTCCCCACAAGGGGGAGGGTAAGGCGCTACTCCGACGGCCGATCCGCCGGATACGGCGTGCGAACCAGTATTGCCATGCCGATGCCGAGGAACAGGATGATCACGGCCATGCCGAGCCGCGCCGAGTCGGAGAGCGCGGTGATGGTCGCCACCAGGAACGGCGCCAGGAAGCTGGTCGCCCGACCGGCCAGCGCGTAGATGCCGAAATAGCGGCCGGATTCCGCCGCTGTCACGCTGCGCGCCATGTAGGAGCGCGACGACGCCTGCACGGGGCCGAAGGCCAGGCCGATCAACAGCCCGTAGAGAATATAGGCCTTTTCGGCCGCCGTGCCGAACAGCCCGCCCGAATCGGTGGTCGGGAGCTGGATCAGGCCGAGCAGCGTGAAGCCCGGCCCCGTCGAGATGACGCCTATGGTTGCTATCGACAGCATGACGAGCGCGATCATAACCACGGCCTTGGAGCCGAGCGCGGTGTCGAGGCGTGCCGCGATCCAGCAGCCGAAGATGGCGACGACATTGAGGATGATGCCGAACATGCCGATCTCGGTGATCGACCACTGGAACATGCCCGCCGCGAATGTGCCGCCAAGCGCCAGCAGCGCGTTGACGCCGTCCTGGTAGATCATGCGGGCGACGAGGAAGCGGAAGATGCCGCCGCGCCTGCGCACCTCGGCCAGCGTCGATTTCAGCTCCGACAGGCCTTCCCGCACCGCCGGCCCGATCGGGATGCCCTTGATGGCGTCGGGCGTAAAGAAGAACATCGGCAGGATGAACAGGAAATACCAACCGGCCGACAGCGGTCCGGTGGCGCGCGCATCCTCGCCGAGCTTCGGATCGAGCCCGAACAGCGGGTCGATGCCGATGATCGTCTTGCCGGTCTCCGGCGAGCCGGCGAGGCAGGTGACGACAAAGATCAGCGCGATCATACCGCCGAGATAGCCGAGACCCCACGCCATGTTGGAGATGCGGCCGATCTCGCTCTTCGGCACCAGCCGCGGCATCATCGAATCGTTGAACACGGTAGAAAATTCCGCTGCTACCGACGCCAGCGAGAACAAAGCCACGACCAGGAACAGGTTCGAGCCGGGTGCGGCAAACCAGAGCAAAGCGAGACTGGTGATCTTGATCGCGGCGAAGAAAGCGATCCACGGCTTGCGCGGCCCGGTCTGGTCGGCGATCGAACCGAGGATCGGTGACAGCACGGCGATGACCAGCCCTGCCGCGGCGATGCCGTAGCCCCAGACCGCTTGGCCGGTGTTGGGATCGCCGGCCATGCGCGAGACGAAATACGGACCGAAGATGAAAGTGGTGACGACCGTGAAGAACGGCTGCGCCGCCCAGTCGAAGAACATCCATCCCCAGATGCCGCGCCCGGACGCCCGCTGCACTGTCTCTACCGCCATGATGATTCCCTCGGCCCCACCCGCGTCGGGCGCCATGTCTGCATGTTTCTGATGCCCATGCAAATGACAAGCCTCGCGAGCGCCCACCCCTACCTCCCCCTTGTGGGGAGGTCGGACCGAAGGTCCGCGTGGGGTCGGCGCCGCCCCCACCCCGCTGCTTCGCAGCGACCCTCCCCACGAGGAGGAGGGTAGGCCTCCGAAGCCTCACATCCCGGTCAGATCGCTCATCAGCCCAGACGCCACCGACAGCCGCGACACGGTGATGTCGCCGCCTTCGGTCAGCGCCTGCAGCCGCTCGCGGATGCGCGCCACGCGCTCGCCGCCGGCTTCCAGCCAGGCCGCCACCGGATCCGCTGCCTTGGCATGGCCGGTGAGCGCCGCGACCGCGATGCCGCGCCGCGCCGCGCCGATCGTGTCGGTGGCGCGCGACAGCGCCAACTGGTCGTAGTAGTCCGACGGCGTGATCGAGCGCGCCGCGTCCTCGACACGCGGGATGCGGAAGGCATCGCTGACCGCAAAGAAAGCCTTGGCGGCGGCGACAATGTCGGCGCCGGCCGTGCGCGCCGTCAGCGCGATGTCGGGGACGAGTTCCGCAACCTCGCTCAGCGCCAGCTGCTCGGCCAGCCTTTCCGGCGCGCCGGCCTTGAACAGCCCGTGCCGCTTCTCCTCGATCCACTCGCGCGAAAACGCCGGCAGCAGCGAAACGAGCTTCGGCTCCAGCGCCTTGCGCGCGTCCTGCAGCTCGGCGATGCGTTGGCCGAGCGGCGCCGTGCCGGCATCGTTCTTCAGATACCAGCCGCTGGTCACATAGATCAGCCGGCTGACCATCTGGTAGAGATCGAGCTGCACCTGGCCGTCGATCTGGTTGTCGAGCGCGTCGATCTCGCTATAGAGCGCCGGCAGCGCGAAGCCGTCTCGCACCACGGCAAAGGTGCGCACCACGTCGGCGGCGGTGCGCCCGGTGGCTTCCTGCAGCCGGTTGACGAAGGACGGGCCGCCGCGATTGACCAAATCGTTGGCGACGACGCGGGCGATGATCTCGCGGCGCAGCCGGTGACCGTGGATTTCGGCGGCGTATTTCTTCGCCATCCGGTCCGGGAAATAGCCCATCAGGTCACGGTCGAAATGCGCATCGTCAGGCACGTCGCTGGCGACGATGTCGGAAAACAGCACGATCTTGGCATAGGCGAGCAGCACGCCGAGCTCGGCCCTGGTCAGCGGCTCGCCGCGCGCCTCGCGCTCGGCAAGGGCAGCCGGCGACGGTAGCGTCTCCACGGCGCGGTCTAACAGCCCGCGCGCTTCGAGCGCCGACATGAAGCGGGCCTGGTGCGCAATGTCGGCAAGGCCGCGCTTGCGGGCGATCGAAAGCGCCAGCGTCTGCTGGTAGTTGTTGGAGAGTACAAGGCCGCCGACCTCGCCGGTCATCTCGGCCAGCAGCTTGTTGCGCGCCGGTCGCGTCAGCGATCCCTTGCGCATGGCCGACGCCAGCGCGATCTTGATGTTGACCTCGACGTCGGAGCAGTTGACGCCGCCCGAATTGTCGATGGCGTCGGAATTGCAGCGGCCGCCATTCATGCCGAACTCGATGCGGGCGCGCTGCGTGACGCCGAGATTGGCGCCCTCGCCGATCACCTTGGCGCGCACGTCGAGCGCGGTGACGCGAATGGCGTCATTGGCGCGGTCGCCGACCTCGGCATTGGTTTCGGTGGAGGCCCTGAGATAGGTGCCGATGCCGCCGAACCACAGGAGGTCGACCGGCGCCTTGAGGATGGCGGTCATGATCTCGGCCGGCGTGGCGGTCGTCTTTGTCAGGCCGATCGCCGCCGCGGCCGCCGCCGGCAAGGTGATCGACTTCTGGCTGCGCGAGACGATGACGCCGCCCTCCGACAGCTTCGTCTTGTCATAGTCCTGCCAGCTCGAACGCGGCAGTGCGAACATGCGCTCGCGCTCGGCCATCGAGGCCGCCCTGTCGGGATCGGGATCGATGAAGATGTCGCGATGGTCGAAGGCGGCGATCAGCCTTGTCTGCGGCGACAACAGCATGCCGTTGCCGAACACGTCGCCCGACATGTCGCCGACGCCGACGACAGTGAAAGGCGAGGTCTGGATGTCGCGGTTGATCTCGCGGAAATGCCGCTTGACCGCTTCCCAGGCGCCCTTGGCGGTGATGCCCATCTTCTTGTGATCATAGCCGGCAGAGCCGCCGCTGGCGAAGGCATCGTCGAGCCAGAAGCCATGCTTCTCGGAGATCGCGTTGGCGGTGTCGGAAAAGGTCGCCGTGCCCTTGTCGGCGGCGACGACGAAATAGGGATCGTCCTGGTCGCGCCTCATGACGCCGGCCGGCGGGATGACCCCGTCCAGGCCGATATTGTCGGTGATCGACAAAAGGCTGGAGACGAAATTCTTGTAGGCCGAGGTGCCGACCTCGAAGATCGCGTCTCGGCTGCCGCCCGTCGGCAGGCGCTTGGGGAAGAAGCCGCCCTTGGCGCCGACCGGCACGATGACGGCGTTCTTGACCTGCTGCGCCTTGACCAGGCCGAGCACCTCGGTGCGGTAGTCCTGGGCGCGGTCCGACCAGCGCAGGCCGCCGCGCGCCACCGGGCCGAAGCGCAGATGCACGCCCTCGACCTCGGAACCGTAGACGAAGATCTCGCGCCATGGCCGTGGCGCCGGCAGTCCCTCGATCGCCTGCGAGTCGAGTTTGATCGCCAGCGACTGGCCCTTCTCGTTCGTATCGGCAACGAAATGATTGGTGCGCAGCGAGGCCTCGATCAGATTGAGGTAGCGCCGGATGATGGTGTCGTCGTCGATGTTGGGCACATCCTCCAGCGCATCCTTGATCTTGGCCTTGAGGTGCTTTGCCGCCACCACGCCCTCTGTCTCCGCCATTGAGCCGAGCCGGGCGATGAACAGCGCGTGCAGGCCGCGCGCGATCTCTGGATAGCGGTTAAGCGCCGCGGCGATGAAATCCTGGCTTTGCGGAATGCCGACCTGCTGCAGATAGCGGCCATAGGCGCGCAGGATGGTGATTTCGCCGGACCACAGGCCGGCGGTCTGGGCGAGGCCATTGTAGCCGTCATTGTCGACGTCGCCGCGCCACACCGACAGGAAAGCGTCCTCGAACAGCGCGCCGCCATCGGTAAGGTCGATCGGGTTGCCGTAGCTGTTCTCCAGTTCCATGTCGTGGATGAAGACCATGCCGGGCTGATCCCCGTTGATCATGCCGGTCGCGTCGTCGCCGACCTCGAAGGTTCGCTCGCTGATGACGCGGAAGCCGATGTTTTCCAGCACCGGCACGCGCCGCGACAGCGCCACCGGGCTGCCGTGGTGATAGATCTTCAGCGCCGCCTGGTGCGGCTTCTGCTCGCCATGGCGGTAATAGTCGATGGCGATCGGATTGGCGGCGCTGATCCTGGCGATGCGCCCGGCATCGGCCAGCGCCACGGCCGGCGAGAAACTATCGCGATAGCTTTCGGAAAACCGTGCGGCGATCGCCGTCCGTGCGGGATCGGCTCCAGTCTCGGCCGCTGTTTCCCGAAGCGCGTCGTCCCAGGTGCGGACAATGTCGCGGATCGCTTCCTCGATCGTCGCCTGCTCGATTTTCGGCGTCTTGCCGCCGGAGCGGCCTATGATGAAATGCACCCGCGCCAGCCCGCCTTCCGGAAAGGCCGGGTAGTAGGCCGACAACCGCCCCTCGAACGCCGTTTTCAGATAGGCGCCGATCTTCTCGCGCACGACGCTGTCGTAACGGTCACGCGGCACGAAGACGAGGATCGAGACAAAGCGGTCGAACTGGTCGGCACGCACCAGCGCCCTGACGCGGGGACGCTCCACCAGGCCCAGAATAGCCTCGGCGTGCTTGCGCAGGATCGGCACCGGGACCTGGAACAGTTCGTCGCGCGGATAGCTCTCCAGCACGTTGATCAGCGCCTTGCCGGAATGATCACCCGGATTGAAGCCGGATTTGGCAATGATGGTTTCGGCCTTCGACCGCAGATACGGTATCTTCATCACCGAGCGCGTGTAGGCGGTCGAGGTGAACAGGCCGACGATGCGCAGTTCGCCCAACAGCACACCCTTGGCTGTGTAGGTCTTGACGCCGATGTAATCGAGATAGATGCGGCGGTGCACGGAAGACTTGGCATTGGCCTTGGTGACGATCAGCGGCTCCGGCCCATGCAGGAAGGCGCGAATCTCGGGCGTGGTGGTCACCGCTTCGGTGCCGCGCCGCAGCACCAGCACGTCGGGATCGGACAGGATGCCGAGGCCGGGCTTGTCGGCGCGCTCCAGCATGCCGCTCTTTTCGCTGCCGGTGTATTTGAACTCGCGCATGCCGAGGAAGGTGAAGTTGTCGTCCCGCAACCATTCGAGGAAGGCTATCGCCTCGGTGACGCTGGTCTTGTCGAGTGGCACCGGCGAGTAGCGGAATTCGGAGATCGCCTGGTCGAGGCGGGCCAGCATCGGCTTCCAGTCGGTCACGGCGGCGCGCACCTGGCCGAGCAGCTTCTTCAGTCGACCGGCCAAGGCTTCGGCCTGGTCGGGCGGCAGGCGGCCGATATGGACATGAATCACGCTCAGCCGGTCATGGCCGGTGTCCCCCTTGGCGGGGCCGCCGTCACCGAGGATTTCCTCGACGCCGCCCTTGCCGTGCCTGACGACGATCACCGGATGGGTAACCAGCAAAGGCTCACCGGCACTATCGGTGATCTCGCCAAGGACGGAATCGAACAGGAACGGCATGTTGTCGTTGACGACGGTGATCACCGTCACCGGGCGGCCTTGGCGAACGACCTCGGAATCGACATCTATGGCGACGACGCAATCGCCCTTTTTATGTCTGGCGACAGCGCGCCCGGCGAGATCGGCGGCGCGCACGAGATCGGCGACGTCATAGGCGGCAATGTCTTCTGCAGGAGCTCGTGCCAGCAGATAGTCGGCGAGCTTGCCGGACCTGTCTTCTGCCTTTGCCGCTACCTTTGCCGCGCTCTTTTTTGGCGGATTTGCGGTTTTTGGATTGGCCATGACGCTATTCCCTCCCGTCGAATGCTTTTACGGCTATCGTAGCAGATGACCGCTGTTTGGCGACAAAGGTTTGACGGCTTGCCGAGAATTATCGGAATTCGGCGGCAAGCCATCATCCAACGAGGAGAAACGACACATGACCGGCAAAATTTCAGCGCTTGATCTGGTCTCGGGAGAGCTGAGCGAGCCGACAAAGGCCTATTTCGCCAAATGCGAGGAAAAGCTCGGCCTGGTTCCCAACGTGCTCAAGGCCTATGCCTTCGACGACAAGAAACTGCGCGCCTTCACCGACATGTACAACGACCTGATGCTGGGTGAGTCCGGCTTGTCGAAGCTGGAGCGGGAGATGATCGCCGTTGCAGTCTCCTCCATCAACCATTGCTACTACTGCCTGACCGCGCACGGCGCCGCGGTGCGCCAGCTGTCGGGCGACCCGGCGCTCGGCGAGATGATGGTGATGAATTTCCGCGCCGCCGATCTTTCGGCGAGGCAGACCGCGATGCTCGAATTCGCCGTCAAGCTGACGGAGGAGCCGGCCAAGATCGTCGAGGCCGACCGGGCCGCACTTCGCAAGGTCGGCTTCAGCGACCGCGACATCTGGGACATCGCCTCGACCGCGGCCTTCTTCAACATGTCGAACCGGGTGGCCGCGGCAATCGACATGCGGCCGAACGACGAGTATCATGCCATGGCGCGTTGAGGCTCGCGGGAGGCCCAACGCGCCTTATATTAGTCACCTCTCATTTCCGTTGCGTGTTTGCCGGTTTGGTCCGATGATCGGCGGGCGGCATGACCGCATGCCGGTTCAATGCCGCTCATCACGGGAGGAGAACATGGCGAAGTTTCTCTATGTCTATCACGG
The DNA here is from genome assembly GCF_002294905.1 of Mesorhizobium sp. WSM4308. Lineage (NCBI taxonomy): Bacteria > Pseudomonadati > Pseudomonadota > Alphaproteobacteria > Hyphomicrobiales > Phyllobacteriaceae > Mesorhizobium > Mesorhizobium sp. WSM4308. The sequence continues at coordinate 63,115 of NZ_NSFW01000027.1, forward strand.
CTCCGGCAAGATGCCGACGAGCGAAACCGAGCGAAAGGCCATGACCGACGCCTGGACAGGCTGGTTTGGAAAGCTTGGCTCGGCCGTTGTCGACCAAGGCAATCCAGTCGGCATGTCGAAGACCGTCCTGCCAGGCGGCAAGATAGAAAACAACGGCGGCAGCAACCCGACCGGCGGCTACTCGATCATCGAGGCCAAGGATATCGACGATGCCGCCGAGAAGGCCAAGGGCTGCCCGATGCTGGCCATGCCGAACTGCAACGTCGAGATCGCACCGATCATCAATATGATGGCCTGACGCCTCGCCTCAGGATCATGCTCAGGACCGCGCCGCGATCGCTGCGGCGGCGCCGGCCATCGTGGTGGCGCTGACGCGGTTGGCGATCTTCATGGCGCGCTTGCTCTTCAGCAGCTTGCGCGCCTGCGCGGCGGCGAGCACCCAGGCGAGATCGATGGCGATCAAAACCACCGCCATTGTCGCCGTCAGCTCGACCCAGCCGACAATGCTGACCGAGGCGAGGTCGATGATGGTCGGCAGCAGCGCCAGGTAGAACATCATGATCTTGGGGTTGCCGAGCGTCACCGCCATGCCGGCGAAGAACAGCTTCACGGCTGAATCCTCGCGCGGCATCTCGCCCTCTTCGGCATCGACCGGCGCCGTCCACATCTTCCAGGCAAGGTAAGCGAGATAGGCGACGCCGACCCACTTCACCACGACAAAGGCGAAGTGAAAAGTCTGCGCCACCACGGCAAGTCCGAACACTGCCAGCGACAGCCAGATGCCCTCGCCGATCCACATGGCGAGCAGGAAGGGGAACACGTCGCGAAAGCCCTTCGCGATGACGCGTGCGACCAGTGCCGCGATCGACGGACCGGGTGAGCCGGCGGCAACGAACAAGGCGGCGGCGAAAATCAGCAGCGAGGTGAGATGCATGGCACTGCCTCCAAACGGTTGAAGGGCGGACGATATCCGATCGACATCGCCGCTTGCAACGCCGGTGGCAGCGGATCCCGGACTGGCTCCGCGTTTGGCCATGCCCTTGACTGCCATGCCCGACTTGCAGTCAGGTTGATCTTGCCGAGCAGGCGGAAGGAGGCGTTTTCGTGGTTGTGCCAAGGCGCGCGGTCGTTCGACGGTTCTCCATGCTGGCTGTCCTGGCAGCCATCATGGCGCTGAGCGGAGGACTCCAGGCTGTCGCATCGTCGGGAAAGCCGCCGAAATATGATCACGTGGTTGTCGTGATCATGGAGAACCACAGCTTTGAGCAGATTTCCCTGGCGAGGCGAGCCGCCCCCTATTTGAACAGGCTGGCAAAGGGCGGCGCGCTGTTCGAGCAATCCTATGGGGTTGCTCACCCCAGCCAACCCAATTACCTCGCGCTGTTCAGCGGCCTGACACAAGGCGTCCATGACGATGGCATGCATAGCTTTGCAGCGCCGAACCTGGCCGCTCGTCTTCGGGCTCATAGCAAAACGTTCGCGGGCTACGTCGAAGCCAGATCGCCGCGAAAACACAATCCCTGGGAATCGTTTGCGGATTCAAAGGGATTTGAGAAGCCTTTGGCCCAGTTCCCTCGCGACTATGCGAAGCTACCATCCGTTAGCTTCGTAATCCCCAATCTCGATAATGACATGCATGATGGCACAATAGAGGCGGCGGATGCCTGGTTGAAAACTTACCTTGGGGGCTACGCGGCTTGGTCGAAGAAAAACAACAGCCTTTTTATAGTGACGTTCGATGAAGACGACTACCATACAGAGAATCATATATTTACTGTATTCTATGGATTTGGAGTTGAACCAGGGCGTTACTCCGAAAAGGTCGATCACTATTCCGTCTTGCGAACCATTGAAGACATCGAGAGCATACCCCCATTGGGCACCAGCGTCATCAGAACGGTGATCGCAAGTGGCTGGAGCCGGCGGTAGTTTCCCACCTTCCGTCGCCAAATGATCGCCCCCGAATAACGTCGGAAGCCATCATTCGTTCGAAGTTACTGCCTCCCTTGCGGTCCTTGTTGGCTACGGCTAGAAGACGCGCCGCGAAACATTTTCGAGCTTCACCTTGCCTCAGTAACCGCCGGTCTCGTCAACTCCCCCGACACACATTTGCATGGTGCCGCATCCGCGGTGCCTGTTTCATGTTCACGTGTTCCTCTGGGCGGCGGTTCGAGACCGGTTTGGCACTGCTGAACCACTGTCGCGCGCTTTCCGCCAGCGACACCTGACCATCTCCGCAGCCGACCGCCACGCCGCGCCCGCATGGGCATCTCGATCGTGCCGACCTGATGAACTTCCCGACGGGAAGGGCTTATCGGCATGTCCGGCACTCTACGCATCCATTGGGCGATCGCGGCCCAAATCGCACCTCGACCGCTGATCAACTGCAATCGCTGCGGCGGCGTGAAGGCCTATCGCTGCAGCGGAAAATTCCGCGTCAACGCCAATGGCAAGCGCATCGACGTGTGGCTCATCTATCGCTGCGTCGACTGCGACAATTCCTGGAATTTCGGCATTTTCGAACGCTGCAACCGCCGCGACATCGAACCGGCCCTGCTGCAGGCGCTCGAAAGCAACGACCCGGGACTGGCGCGGCGCCATGCCTTCGACGTCGTCGCCTTGCGCAACCAGGTGGGGCGCGTCGAGGAGTTTCCCGATGTCGCGGTGCATAAGCGGCTGCTTGGCGGCGCCAGGGAAACCGCGTTGGCCCTGGAGCTCCAGCTCGGGCTCGAAATGCCGACATCGCTCCGGCTCGATCGTCTGCTCGCCAATGAACTCGGCATCTCGCGCTCGCGGCTCCTGGCCTTGGAGGAACGGCGCCTGCTGGTCGTCGATCCGGACGGCGCCAAAGCCTTGCGCAAGCTGGCCCGCCAGGGAATGACGGTCCGCATCGACCTGGCCGGCGAGCCGGATCAGGAAGCGATCATCTGTGCTGCCGGCGGGTAAACGAGAGAGGGGCGGAGCACCTTGTGCTCCGCCCCTCTGGGAAAATCGTCGGAAGAAAAACTTATGCCGCGCCGACCGCCTTGGACGACTTCTCGAACCGCTTGCGCTCGTTCGGGTCGAGATAGAGCTTGCGCAGCCGAATGGTCTTCGGCGTCACCTCGACCAGCTCGTCGTCCTGGATCCAGGCCAGCGCGCGTTCCAGCGTCATGCGGATCGGCGGGGTGAGCTTGACCGCCTCGTCCTTGCCGGCAGCACGGATGTTGGTCAGCTTCTTGCCCTTCAGCACGTTCACTTCGAGGTCGTTGTCGCGGGAGTGGATGCCGATGATCATGCCCTGATAGACCTTGACGCCCGGATCGATGACCATCGGGCCGCGGTCTTCCAGGTTCCACATGGCGTAGGCGACCGATTCGCCCTGCTCGTTGGAGATCAGCACGCCGTTGGTGCGCCCCGGCAGTTCGCCCTTGTAGGGCTCATAGGCATGGAACAGCCGGTTCATCACGGCGGTGCCGCGCGTGTCGGTCAGAAGTTCCGACTGGTAGCCGATCAGGCCGCGCGTCGGCGCGTGGAAGACGATGCGCTGGCGGTTGCCGCCGGAGGGGCGCAGTTCGACCATCTCGGCCTTGCGCTCCGACATCTTCTGCACGACAACGCCGGCATGTTCCTCGTCGACGTCGATGACGACTTCCTCGACCGGTTCCAGCAATTCGCCGTTCTCGCCCTTCTGCATGACGACGCGCGGCCGCGACACGGCGATTTCAAAGCCCTCGCGGCGCATCGTCTCGATCAGCACGGCAAGCTGCAATTCGCCACGGCCTGAGACGAAGAACGAATCCTTGTCGGGCGATTCCTCGATCTTCAGCGCGACATTGCCTTCGGCTTCGCGCAGCAGGCGGTCACGGATGACACGGCTGGTCACCTTGTCGCCTTCGGTGCCGGCGAGCGGACTGTCATTGACCAGGAAGGACATCGTCACGGTCGGCGGATCGATCGGCTGCGCATGCAGCGCCTCGGTCACCGACAGGTCGCAGAACGTGTCGGCGACCGTACCCTTGGACAGGCCGGCGATGGCAACGATATCACCCGCCTGGGCTTCCTCGATCGGCTGGCGCTCGAGGCCGCGGAAAGCCAGGATCTTCGAGATGCGGCCGGTTTCGATCTGCGTGCCGTCATGGTGCAGCACCTTGACCGCCTGGTTGGCCTTCAGCGTGCCGGATTCGATACGGCCGGTGATGATGCGGCCGAGGAAGGGGTTGGCTTCCAGGATGGTGCCGATCATGCGGAACGGGCCGGGATGGACGGTCGGCGCCGGCACATGCTTGATGACGAGATCGAACAGCGGCGCAAGCTGCTGGTCCTTGGGACCTTCCGGATTTTCCGAAACCCAGCCATCGCGGCCCGAACCGTAGAGGATCGGGAAGTCGAGCTGCTCGTCGGTGGCGTCGAGCGCGGCGAACAGGTCGAAAACCTCGTTGACCACCTCGACATGGCGGGCGTCCGGGCGGTCGATCTTGTTGATGACGACGATCGGCTTCAGGCCGACCTTGAGCGCCTTGCCGACGACGAATTTGGTTTGCGGCATCGGGCCCTCGGCGGCATCGACCAAGACGATCGCCGAATCCACCATCGACAGGATGCGCTCGACCTCGCCGCCGAAATCGGCGTGGCCGGGGGTGTCGACGATGTTGATGCGGGTGTCCTTCCAGTCGACCGAGGTCGCCTTGGCCAGGATGGTGATGCCGCGCTCCTTTTCCAGGTCGTTGGAATCCATGGCGCGCTCGGCGACGCGCTGATTGTCTCGGAAGGAGCCGGATTGCTTCAAAAGCTGGTCGACAAGGGTGGTCTTTCCATGGTCGACGTGCGCGATGATCGCGATATTACGGAGTTTCATGTTCTGGGTCTCGGAAGCGTTGCAGGCAGCAGGCCAAAGGCGCTGCCTCTTTCGGTTGCGCGGCTCATACAGGGTTTTTCGCAGTTGCGAAAGGGGAAGCGCGACACCAAATACTCATCAAATCTTAAGCATCTGCGTGTGAGATGATTTTGTTAACCAAGGCGGGAACCTTTCAGGGCCCGGGCAGTTCGACCGACATGACCGATAAACTCAACCGATTTTGGCCGCTCATCGCTTCGGTGGCCTTTGCCTTGCTGCTGGCGGCCAATGCCGCGCAGTCGGCTGCCGCGACCCAGAAAGGCGTGCGCGCCGTTGCGCAGTCAGACGCCCGGACCGCCGAACAGGCCTTTGCCGATGCGCCCGACGGCGTTGACCCGATGGTGACGGGACCGGTCAGCGCCGCCTTCAAGCAGCGCCAGGACGCCGCCAACTGCGACAGCGCCGTGTGGCCGAACATTCCGATGGTCTGCTACCCGGACTGACCGCACATAAATTGCCGTCTCGGACAGCGGCAACCATCGACACGCCCTGAACGCACAAGGCGGTCTGACGGCCGTCAGCTCGCCTTGCCCGAATTTATACTTATCTCGCCTCGCCTTACGCGGCTTGCGGTTCCGGATCGAAAGCCGGCTGGCTGGTGTTGATCAGCAGCGAAATACAGGCGGCCGCGATGGCCGTCATGCCGGCGATGAGGAAAGCCAGTTCGTAATTGCCCTGCAACTCACGCATCGTGCCGCCGAAGGCGGCCGCGGTGGCCGCACCGACCTGATGGCCAGCGACGATCCAGCCGAACACGATCGGGCCGCTGCGGTCGCCGAACGCCTCGTTGGCGAGCCGTAGCGTCGGCGGCACGGTGGCGATCCAGTCGAGGCCGTAGAGGACGGCGAAGATGATCAGGCTGGTCGCCGAGAAGCCGGAATAGGGCAGGTAGATCAGCGACAGGCCGCGGATGGCATAGTAGACGCCGAGCAGCTTGCGCGGATCGAAACGGTCGGTGAGCCAGCCCGACAGCGTCGTGCCGATCAGGTCGAAAATGCCCATCATCGACAACAGGCCGGCGGCCTGCACCTCGCCGATGCCCATGTCGCCGCAGAAGGCGATCAGATGCGTGCCGACCAGCCCGTTGGTGGTGAAGCCGCAGACGAAGAAGGTGGCGAACAGGTACCAGAACACCCGCGTGCCGGCGGCGCGGCGCAGCGTGTTCAGCGTATGCGCCAGGAAATTGCCCTGCGATGCCGGCGGCACCGGCGGCACGTCGTCGGCCTCGGCGCCATAGCGCACCATGCCGATCGAGGCCGGGCGCTCCGGCACCAGCAGCCAGACCAGCGGCAGCAGACAGGCCGTGGCCACCGCGACGGCGATGGCGACCGGCTTCCAGCCGCCCGATTGCGCCAGCGAGGCGAGCAGCGGCAGGAACACCAGCAGGCCGGTGGCGCTGGAGGCCGACATCAATCCCATGACCAGGCCGCGATTGGTCTTGAACCAACGGTTGACGATGGTGGCGCCGAGCACGCTGGCAACAGCGCCGGAGCCGATGCCCGAGAAGACGCCCCAGGTGATGAAGAGATGCCAGGGCTTGGTCATCAGCAGGCTGAGAGCGGTCGAACCCGACATCACCAGCAGCGATGCGATCAGCGTGCGGCGCAGCCCGATCCGCTCCATCAACGCGGCGGCGAACGGACCCGTCAGACCATAGAGCAGGATGCCGACGCCGGCCGCCAGCGAGATGACATCGCGCCGCCAGCCGAAGCTGTTTTCCAGCGGCAGCATCATGACGGCGGGCGCCGAGCGCAGCCCTGCGGCGATCAGCAGGCAGAGGAAGATGACGCCGACCACCACGAAGGCGTAGCGCTGGCCAAACGGACGGGATTGAGCTATCATGTTACTGACCGGTACGTTGCAAGATGGGAGCATGTATACGTACCGATCGGTAACATTGTCAATCGAGTCCCGTGATGCCAACCGACAAAAATATTGAACTGTCCATCAGCGACGATCATGCATCGGCGCCGCCGAAGGCGGCCAAGAAGATCCTCGACGTGGCGTATGACCTTTTCTACCGGCGCGGCATCAGGGCAATCGGCGTCGACGAGATCGTCAAACGCGCCGGCGTCACCAAGCCCAGCCTCTATCGCAGCTTCCCTTCCAAGGACGAATTGGCCGCTTCCTATCTTCGGCAATACGATCTTGAATATTGGGAACGTTTCGACGAGGCCGTCAAAGCCCATCCGGACGACCCGCGCGCGCAGATCAAGGCTTTCCTGACCCGCATTGGCAAGCGCACGCAGGTGGCCGACTATCGCGGCTGCGGCATGACCAACGCGGCGGTCGAGTATCCCGACCACAGCCATCCGGCCCGCGTGGTGAGCGAAGCCAACAAGCAGGAACTGCGCCGCCGGCTGCGCGCCATGGCCGCCGCGATGGGGGCGCAAGACGCCGACACTCTGGGTGACGGGCTGCTGCTTTTGATCGAAGGCGCCTATATCAGCGGCCAGCTGTTCGGCCTCGGCGGCCCCGCCCAGTCGGTGGCGACGAACGCCGATCTGCTGATCGAAGCGAGCTTGAAGAAATAGCGTTTGGCGATACGTTGCTCCGGCCTAACTGGAGATTGTCGTCATGCGTGCCACTTTGATCCCGCTTGCGCTTGCCGGCCTGTGTCAGGTGGCTCGTGCCGGCGACATATCCAGCGCCTATACCGATCTCGACTCGAAGAAGGATTGCGTGACCTATGCGCAGGCCGCGGAAGGCGACGGCGACTGGGCCGATCTCGCCTGTTCGGGCTATCGTGGCTATCCCGTGCTCATCGCCTATGACGACGCCCGTGAATCGCTGTTCTACGGTTTTCCGCCCGGCGGCGACATGACGTCCGTCTGGGAGAGTTTTTCCGGCTTCAATTCGTCCGCGGCCAAGGTTGAATGGCGCATCGAAACCAATGGCGACAAGGCCGTGCCCTTCGCGGTCATCCACCGCCGCACGATCAGCGATGCCGAGGTTCAGGACAAATCGACGGACGTGCTGCTTGTCGCCAAGGTCGGCCAGATGGACGCGCGAGAAAGCTGCACGGTCGGCCTCGTGCTGGCCACCGGCAACCCGCAAGCCAACGATCAGGCGCGCAAGCTCGCCGACGCGAAGGCGCGAACCTTCGCCTGCGGCAAGGACCGGCACACCGTCATCGGCAATGTGCCGGCTTTCGGCCGGGTGGATAACTGACCGGCCAGAGCAATTCCCAGTGTGAAGCGGTTTTCCGTTCAGAATCGCGTCAAACAACAAAGTTGGAGCGGTTTGCCGTTTCTGTGAAACGGTGGACCGCTCCAAGCTACTTGCTCTTCTTCGCCCGTTCGATCGCGTCGACGATCATCTTCTTGGCATATTTGGAATCGTGCCAGCCTTCGATCTTGACCCATTTGCCGGGCTCGAGATCCTTGTAGTGCTCGAAGAAGTGCTGCACCTGCTGCAGGGTGATGTCGGGCAGCTGCGTATACTCGGTAACGTTCTCGTAACGCAGCGTCAGTTTGGGCGATGGCACCGCGATGACCTTCTCGTCCTGGCCGGCATTGTCTTCCATGATCAAGACGCCGATCGGCCGCACATTGATGACGCAGCCCGGCACCAGCGCGCGCGTGTTGCAGACCAGCACGTCGATCGGATCGCCATCGCCCGACAGCGTGTGCGGCACAAAGCCGTAATTGCCGGGATAGCGCATCGAGGTGTGCAGGAAGCGGTCGACGAACAGCGTGCCGGCCTCCTTGTCCATCTCATACTTGATCGGCTCGCCGCCGATCGGCACTTCGATGATGACGTTGACGTCTTCGGGCGGATTCTTTCCGGTGGCTATGGCTTCAATGCGCATGGATTTGTCCCTCTCTCGGTCGGGAGGAGATAGCGGGCGGCGCACAATGGCGCAATGCGGCGAATGGTGCTCGCGAACGTCAGGCGGGACGCGATGGCGTCACACGCGTTCAATCATCGGCACAAGATGTTTCAGCGTCGTGATTTCACCGGGATACCGCACCGCGTACCGGCCTTGCTTTGCGCAATCATCGCCCGGCGGTCATTCCCAGACGAAGGCGACCTTCTTCAGCGCTTTCTGCTCGAAGATCTCGACGCCCTCGGCGACATCGCGGCCGCCGGCGCCGGCATAGAAGGCCAGCGCGTTCTGGTTGTCTTCCAGCGCCCACACCACCATGCCCTTCAGCCCGTGGTCGGCAAGGCGCGCCCTGGCCGCCGAAAACAGCCGCCGGCCGAGGCCGATGCCCTGATATTCCGGGCGCAGGTACAATTCGTAGATCTCGCCCTGCTGCTTGAGTTCCCGGGCGCGGTTCTTGCCGATCGTCGCATAGCCGGCGATGGTGCCGCCGATTTCGACGACCAGAACGGTGGCGGCGCGGCGAATCGCATTCGCCCACCAGTCGGCGCCGCGGCGGTTGATCATCGACGTCAGCGTGCGGTGTGGAATGATGCCGGAATAGGCACCGCGCCAGGCTTCCAGATGCACTTCGGCAATGGCGCCTGCATCGCGCGGGTCGGCTTTCCGAATGTCGATCGTCAGCGTATTCATGATTTGTTAACCATAAACCCGCATCGGCCGATTGCAAGAGTCCGGGGCGGCCCGCCGGCCGCTTTCTCACAGCCGATCCTCACATTGCCGACATCGCGCAAAAGCCTGTCCGGAAACAGGCCGGACCGGTAAAGTGGCGCCTATCGGCAGGCTCTCAGATTTCGACCAGATGGTCGTCGAGCTCGTTGGTATCGCCGGATGTGACCGGGAAATGCTCGGCCAGTACCGCCCCCACCTGCTCGATCGCCTTGACGAACCCATCGGCAAGCCGGTCGTCGCCGGCATGCGCCGTCAGATCACCCACCACGCCGTCCCAGACATGCTGGCCGACCTTGGCGTCGATGCCCGAATCGGCGACCACCTCGGCATAGCGCTCGGCGATCGAGACGAAGACCAGCACGCCGGTGCGCGCCGTGGTGCGATGGACGTTGCGGGCGAGGAACTGCTTGACCGCATTGGCGTGCGCGGCCTGATAGCGCAGCCGCCGTGGCACCATATGGATGCGCAGGCCGGGAACAGCCCACAACAGGGCAAGCACGCAGGCCAGTGCCAGCAATTGCGCGATGACGAAATGCGGCAGGCGGATGGTGAGCCACCATGCCTCCAGCCCATAGGCGACGGCGAGGCTGACCACCAGCATACCTAGCGTCGCCATCATGGCGGCCGGAGCGAAATAGCCTTCGCTGGCATGGGCGACGACGCAGTAGATCTCGCCGTCGGTTTTGGTTTCCGCGGCGCGGATCGCGTCGGCGATGCGCTCATGATCCTGCGGGCTGATCGGTCGTGTTGCCATTGTCTCACCAGCTTCCTGAAGAACCGCCACCACCGGACGAGCCGCCGCCGCCCGAGAACCCGCCGCCGCTCGACCCGGACGACCAGCCGCTGGAACTGCCCGACGACCAGCCGCTGCCCGACGAACCGGTCGTCCAGCCGCTCCCGCCCGAGGATCCGCTTGGCCCCTTGCCGTAACGAAACGTCATGCCCAGCCATCTATACACGCCCGGCGACAGCTTGGTGCCGAACATCGGCGGCAGGAACGCCATGGCCAGGCCGCCGAAGAACATCGTCGCCCACAGGATCAGGAACACCGCGACGATCGGGTCGATGGGGGTGCTGCTGTCGGCGGGATTGCGCTTGCCGCGCGCTTCCAACTCCTCCGGATTGCCTTCCAGCACCATGACCATGTCGTCGACGGCCTTGGAGATGCCGCCGGAGAAATCGCCGGCGCGGAACGCCGGCACCATGTCGTTTTCGATGATCAGCTTGGTGTGCAGGTCG
>NZ_NSFW01000028.1:0-64073 GCF_002294905.1 Mesorhizobium sp. WSM4308
ACGCAGCGGTGTGAGACGGGCATTCTTGTGGATGTTCATTCGGACCCTCCGATGGATGCTGAAGCGTGGTAACTCCAGTCTCCTCGGTCCGGTCCGAATGGACAACCTCTCGAAAGCTCACACCTAGGATGGGTGCTGCCACGCGGCTCGGACTCAGCGTGCATTATCACGTAAATGTTGAGAGAATGAATGGCGCCGCGAAGGGCAATTCCAGCCGTCCAAAGCGACAGGCGTGTCGCGGCCTCGACATTGCAGTGGCGCTTACCTAACACGGCCTCACACTGCCCTCTAAACGGCCCCGAATTTGAACTGACGGCCCCTGGCCGGTTCATCGGGCAGGTCAAGGGCTAGGTGTAGTACACAGGGCTCATAACTTTCAGTTTCTAGTTGGTACGATGGGCCGTGGACGGTCGATGCAGACTTCAAGATGGCGAACGAAGCTCTCCATGCGTGCGTTGTCGAGGCAAGTGCCTTTGCCATGCTCGCGACTGGAGAGATTTCAAAATGAGCCTTGTAAGCGGAGAATGCCGCCGACGCTGTTCGGCTTGCTCGTGCCCTTGACGGCGGTAGGCTCGGCAGGGCCGAGGCCAGAGTTGCCGTAGTGGTCGTAATCGACCTCGGCTGTGACCGTGAAGCCGGGAACGACCATGTAGGCGACGTTTGCAGCCACACCAGCATCCTTGAGCTGATCACCCGAGACCTGAAGGTTGAACGAAGTTTTCTCGTCAAACTCGTAGGTGGCGCCCGCCCAGAAAGCCCACTGGCCGTTCCAGATTTTGTACGAGCCGCGCCCATGATTGGCAATTGCGCCGTTTGAGTCCTCGTTGAGACTGGCATTGGAACCGTAGCCGAAGAGTCCAAACAGCGACAGCTGGTTTGTGACAGCGACGTCGACGCGGATCTTGCCGGCAAAAGCTTCGTAATTGCTGTCATAAGCCGCGACGCCGATGATCGAGCCCCAGCCTTGCGTGTATTTCAAGCCGGCGACAACGTGCGGAATATAGCTGTCGATAGTACCGGCTGAGCCCGATCCTTGTTCGAGCGAAATCACAGTCGAAATGCCGTTGCCGGCGTCGAAGTGGTACTGAGCCACGTTGGTGTCGAAGCCGGCCGACGGAACGAGCATACTATCGAGAACGTTGCCAGCGTAGCTTGCAAACGTATCGAAGGCCGACCCCTCCTTGCCAACTCGCAGGCCTCCCAGCTCGACCCAGGCAGAAGCCAGTGCGAGGCCGCTGTTGAAATCATAGTTCTGAGGACTGTCATGCGAGTTAGCGCTGTTGCCAAAATTCACCTGGGTTTCGGTATAGGTCGTCAACGCGCCGAGCTCGGTCTGCTGGCCGGTCCAAGTTTTGAACGTGAAGCGTGTGCTGTTTCGCCAAGTGCCTTGGTCCTCGCCAGTTCTCACGTCCGAGGTTCTTGCGCTGTCATACGATCGGACGTCACCCAGGCCGATATCGTAACGGACATAGCCGCCGATGCGCAGGCAGGTCTCGGTGTTGGGAATATAGGAATATCCCGAGCCGAGGACGTCGCAGATCTTGATGTACTCGGCCGGTTCCCGCTCGGCGCCAGCTGCTCGACCGACGGAAATGGTCATCAGAGCAGTTAAGCCGAGAAGAGGACTCTTGATGTACATGTCTAGATCTCCATGAAGGAATAAAAAGGATAGAGGCGAAAGAGCAAGCTTTTCCTCTAAATTTTGTGCGTGTTGTCTCCAATATGTGGACGCCAAAGCGCTTGACACGAGAGGTGAGCCAGCGTAAAAGCCACATGTACTTATAATAGTGTTTTCTGCTAGGAGATTCATTATCGTTTACATGTGAAACACTCCGGTCGGACCGCTGCAGCTCTCCGAATAGAGCAGCAAGCGACATGCCAACCTGAAGCGTAGATGCGGCCGACACCAAAATCGGGCCGACGCGCCTTCGTCTCGCTGGAATCACTTTTTTTGAGGGTCACTGCGAAAAGAAATGTGCGACACGGTTCGCCATGTTCGATATGTGACAGTCTCGTTTAACAGCGACGGCTTCCCGTCTGACCGCAACGGAGGCCGCGCCATCCGCTACCGAGAAGGATCACTGCGCGTACGCTCCGCAAGGGCTGCGCCAGGAACAGAGGGCGTGCACGTCCGAGGCGTCGCATGGTGGCCGCAGCACCTTTTCGCCGCTGTAAGTTCGCCGTGCAGGTACATTGCGCGGCCGGAAGCGAGAGGGAGCGCACCCTGAAACGGCTGCCTACGGCTCGCCTCGAGTAATTGGCGATGAACAGTATTCTCGAGAACTTAGTCTCGACGGAAAGAGCAACGAAAGGAAGCCGCTTGGACGAGCACGATCCGAAGGAAGAACCGATCGAGACCATTTTCCGCAACGGCACAATCACTGCCGTGGGTATCCTGCTTGCCTTTTCCCTCGGCTTCCTCACTCATTGGGCCGCGAACCCCTTGCCATGGCAACTCTACGATCTGTTCGCCGTAGTGCCGATCCTGCTCGGCATCGCACTGCAGATGAGAGCGCTGTCCATGCTGCTCGACATGAGTTCCTTGCGGCGCCCCATCTACGAACGCGCCAATCGCATTTTCATGGTCGGCCTCATCCAGACCGCGTGTGGCGTCGGCATGGCCATCTTGGTCGATCTTTTCGGGATATCGGTAGGGGGCACGCTGCCCGGCGCTTGACGACAAGCCACACCGCTCTTCGCTCGAAGCGACGTCAAGCCGGGGAACCTTGTGCACCCCCTAGCGGCGTCCTCCTTTCATCAAATGAGCCGACGTCAGCTTTAGAGCGTCTCGGTGGCTAAAGCCGGTATGGTTTTTCGGCCGGCAGGGAAGGCCGCTGGCTGGACCTGGATGGCGTCTGAACGAGGCTTGACAGGTCCGTTGCGTCGGACATGAATTTCGCATTGCAAAGTTCTTCCGCAGACGCCTCAAGCACACTGCACTGGCGTCACGTACTCAGACGTTGAATGCGGCACCGCACCATCACCTCAGGCGCAACCATGGCACGCGCGCTCCCCGGCGTGGTTGACCCCATCCTGTCCAAACGAGACTGCGACATAAGCGGGACGCACTGACTTAGGTCAGAGACCAGGACGAGCGCGCAACGAAAGAATGATGGATGAGCGACGTGGGATGACAGCTCCTTGCACACCTCAATCCTGACAAAGTACCGGGACCCCCGGCCGCCTTGGTATACCATCTATCCGACTGTGCCAGACTTCTCTGCGGCAGTTGGTGCTGACGATTATGAGGAATGGCTGGGGGGCCTCCCGGCCGACGAATCGGTGTCGCTCTATTTCCACATTCCGTTTTGCCGATCCATGTGCTGGTATTGCGGCTTCCCTACCGCGGTCATCCGTCGCAACGGCCCGATCCTTAATTATTTAGCGGTGCTGCGTCAGGAGATCAGTTTGGTGTCGGAGCAAGTGCGGCAAGGGCTGCCGGTGAGCGATGTGCATTTCGGCGGCGGAACGCCTCACCTTATCGGGCCAGCCGAGCACTTGGCGCTGATGGAATTTCTACGCCGCCACTTCGCTTTCAGCAAAACTGCTGCGATCGCCGTGGAGATCGATCCCCGAACGTTCACACCGGAAATGGCCGAAGCCCTGGCAGCTAACGGTGTCAACCGCGCGAGCATCGGATGCAGAGCTTTGATCCCGATGTGCAAAGGCGATCAATCGGATCCAGAGTAAGGTGCAGACGGCCGCTGCAGTCCAAAATCTCCGCCGGCATGGCGTTGGCCATATCAACTTCGACCTCATCTTCGGTCTACCGAAACAGACTGTGCAGTCCTGCATCCAGACCGCGATGGCTGCGGTCGCCATGCGCCCCAACCGGCTTGCGGTGTTCGGATACGCGCATATTCCTTCCGTGATAAAGAATCAGCGCCTAATCGAGCAGGCAGGTCTACCGGACGGCGATCTTCGCGCCGAACAGGCTGCAACTGTCGCCGAGACACTGGTTGGCGCTGGCTACCGGGAGATCGGGCTCGATCATTTCGCTCCGCCGGACGACGAACTTGCGCTAGCGCCAGAAGACCGGGCGCCTACGGCGTAATTCGCTGGGATACTCGGCCGATACTTGCAAAACGTGATCGGCTTCGGCGCGTCGGCTATTGGCCGAGTCCGCGAGGGGTATGTTCAGAACGAAGTAACACGGGATTCTTACGCCCGGCACATCGCAAGTGGACGTCTGGCGACATCAAAGGGTCACCGTCTGACCGACGATGACCGGGTGCGCGCAGCGATCATCGAGCGACTGATGTGCGATTTGGAGGCCGACGTGCCGACCATCTGTGCCGCCCACGAAATCGAACCAGCTCGTTTTCTCGATTCAGTTGAGAGTTTGGTGACGCTGGCTGAGGAGGGGATCCTGGACGTCGAAAACGGCTTCATCCGCGTGCGGCCGGAGCACCGCTTTGTTGTTCGCGCCGTTGCTGCTGCATTCGATGCTTTTCTCGCGAATCGATGAGTTGAGGCCACGACGCCGAAAGGCATCAGACCTTGTTTGGCGCTCGTCGGCATGGGCTCTCGCAGAAGACTCCGCAAGCGTATGCAGGGGACTTCCACTTGACGCCGCGTTCACCATCATCTCGCCTGGGTGCGCGCGAAAGCGCACAACCCGGAGCACGCTGCTCTCGGTGTGAGGCTGTGCTCTGCAAAGCACCGGTGATCCACCCTGTCCCTGGACAGCAGCTTGATGGCGTCATCTTGGAGGACGAGAAAAGATTGTCGAGGTACGGGTACGAATTGCCTCGGTCGTCCGTTCAATCGAAAGCACTGTCTGCGGAGGCACCTCTCCTTCATGCAGTGACAGGAGATGCTGGGCGACTTCCTTATCTGCTGCGGTGAGTCGATGATTTAGGCGGAGAAAGTCCATCCAGGTGGGGGTGCGGAATGTCTCCGTCCAAAGTGACGGTGTTTGCAGATTTCGCTGGAGCGTCCAGTTTCGTGCACCGGCACGGCTCTGGACGTGTCGCCGCGTGCGCATGGAGCCCAGAAAGGCCTCGATATTTTCCTCCGATATCAAATACTCGACCTTGGCCACGATAGGGCCACTTCTGGGTTTCAGATCGAGAGCCACGTCCGGCGGATGAAAAACTGAACTTTCTTGATCGGTTTCTTCCCAGGGACGGACCGGCAACACGATCCCCGCTGCTGCAACCAGCAACAGAGCGCCTGCGGCGCCCTCCAATGCTGAGGTCAAGGAATAGTTTTGCGCGACAGAACCCCAGATCCAGCTGCCAGCAGCCATACCGCCTGCGCTCAAGGCGTAGTAAATGGAGAGCGTGCGGCCTACAACCCACCTTGGGCTTGCCAACTGCACCGACACGTCAATGCCCGTCCAGGTGATAAGCCAACCCGCTCCGCCGAGCGCCAGCGAAATGGCCGCCACAGGAAGCGACGATGTAAGGGCAAGGGAGAGGCAACAGACTGCACAAGCCACAGAGGCGAAGGCCACCAGCCTGTTTTGAGACGTGACCTTCCTCAAGAAGCCGTTGCCCATACCCGCGATGAAAGCACCCATGCCGAAGCCGGCCAATAAGATACCGTAGACAATTGGCCCACTCTTCAACTGATCCCGGACGACGAGGGGGAGCAACGCCAGAATGGAGATGCTTGCCAACCCGAAAAGAGCGGCTCGGGCGGTCGCTGCCCTGATCTCCAAAGACATCGCCGTAAAGCGCACTCCGTCATGAATTGCCGTCGTCATTCTCTCACGAGGGAGAGGCGAAGAGCGGACCTCCCATTTGGTGCGCCATATCGCGCTTATGGGCGCCAGATCACTCACCGCAGCCAAGGCGAAAGCGGCCAGCGGCCCAAAGACGGCCAGGATCACGCCCCCCAAGGCTGGACCAACGCTGCGCACAATGTTGTATCCGACGGACATAAGCGTCACTGCGGCCGGAATGTCGCGTTTGTGAAGGATATCGCCGACCGAAGCGTGCCAAGCCGGATCATTCAAGGCAAAGCCGCAGCCGGCCAGGAAACCTAACCCGAGAATCAGCCAAGGACTGACAAATCCCAGACCCACAGAAATCATCAGCGTCGTCGACGCCGATGCTATCAGGCAGTGTCCCGCAAACATCACCCACCGGCGGCTGAAGTTGTCGGCAATGGCTCCGGCGAAAACTGAGAGGAAGAACACCGGCAATGTGGATGCGGCCTGGACGAGTGCCACCATGAGGTCGGACGCTGAAATCGTTGCCATAAGCCAACTGATGGCGACCGTTTGCACTAGCCAACCGAGGCTGGAAATCTGGGTGGCCGCCCAAATTGAGCGAAACACCTTGTTTCGAAATGGGGCGAGCGTCTTTGAAACGGGCGGTTGGGGATTTTCGCTCTGCATGAGGTATTGCTGGCCTTCGATGAGCGCTGCGATTTGAGCAAGCGGGTCGATACTTAGACATCGCGGAGCACCGCACGGACCCCAGCTCTATGGAGCTTGCCGGCGACTATTTGCGTATTGAGCCATTCTCATAGTCTCATTCATGAGCAGTCCTGTGCGCAAGCATTGCTTTGCTAAATTCCCACCACAAGCGCGCCGCCGCTGAGACCCGCACCCGCTGCCGCCAAGAGGACTTTCTCGCCAGGCCGAAACGGCTGCGCCCGATGGGCCAGCGACAATGAGAGCGGGATCGTCGCGGCGGAAGAGTTGCCATATTCGGCGATCGTCTTGACGATCGAGTGATCAGCGATGCCGAGGTTCCTGCCGACCGCGTCGAAAATGCGCGCATTGGCCTGATGCGGCACGAAACGATCGAGGTCTTGCGGCCTCAGTCGGGCAGCAGTGAGCGCATCTCTCGAGCAGGCGGTCATCATCTCCACGGCCTTGCTGAATACTTCACGGCCGTCAGTGATCGTCATCCGTGTCTGCGCGAGGTCGAGGTCGGCATGGAACGGAGTGTTGCTTCCCCCGGCGGGAATCTGGATTAGCCCGTAGCGCGAGCCGTCGGAATCCACCGAAGCGCCGAGAATGCCTCGATCCGGGTCATCGCAAGGACTGATCACCATGGCGCCGGCGGCATCGGCAAACAGCACGGCGCTGGCGCGCTCGGCCAAATTGATGCGGTGGCTGAGGATGTTGGCGGCGATGACAAGGCTCGCTTTGCCGTGCAGGCGGGTGAACCCGTCGGCGAACATCAGCGCATAGATGAAGCCGGCGCAGGCGCCGGTCAGGTCGATCGCTCCGGCGCGGCCTAGCCCCAGCCGATGTGCGACCAGCGGCGCGCTTGGCGGCAGAAGGTGATCGGGCGTCGACGTGGCGAGCAAGAGTAGACCGACGTCGCCGCGGTCGATACCGGCATTGGTCAGCGCCATGTCGCCGGCAGAGGCGGCAAGGCCCGACAGCGTGTCTTCGTCTGTTGCCCAGAAGCGCGAGCGAATTCCGGTGCGCCGCTCGATCCAGCCGGGCTCAAGCCCGAGCCGGTCTTCGATTTCCGGGTTCTCGACCTTGCGCGTCGGCGCATGATGGCCGAAGCCGAGAACGCGCGACGATAGGTTCATGGCCGCGAGCCGAAGCGTTCGCCGGCCTCCTCTATCGCGTCATAGAGCCCGTCCAATTCGTCGCTGGTGATGCAATAGGGCGGCAGAAGATAGAGGACATTGCCGAGCGGGCGCACCAACAGGCCGCGCTCAAGGAAAAAAGCGCGCAGTTTTGGCCCGATCTCGGCCAGATAACCGGCTGAGCCGGTGCGTAGGTCGAGTGCCGCGATGGTGCCGGTTGTCCGGCAGTCGGTGAAATATGGATTGTCCCGGAAGCGTTGCAGCCCCGCGGCCTGCCTCGCGCTCAAGACCGCGATCCGCTCGGCCACCGGCTCGTCACGCCAGATCTCGACATTGGCAAGTGCTGCCGCGCAGGCGATCGGATTGGCGGTGTAGGAGCTCGAATGGAAAAACGTCTTCTTGCGATCCTCCGAAAAGTGAGCGTGGAAGATGGCATCGGTGGCGATCGTGGCGGCCAGCGGGATGGTACCACCGGTCAGACCTTTCGAGGTGCACAAGATGTCGGGCGAGACGGACGCCTGTTCGCAGGCAAACATGGTTCCGGTGCGCCCCCAGCCGGTCATCACTTCATCGGCGATCACGAGCGTGCCGGAGGCTTCGGCGATCCTCTTCAATTCGGCAAGAACCCAGGCCGGATACATCAGCATGCCGCCGGCGCCAAGCACCAGCGGCTCGACGATCAGCGCGGCTGCGCGCCGGTCGCGGCTAACGGCCTCGAACCGATCCAGCGTTTCCTGCTCGCGCCCGGCGGCCGGGAAGGGGATGGTGTCGACCTCGAACAGCAAAGGCTCATAGGCGGCGTTGAAGACGCCACGGGCGCCGACGCTCATCGTGCCGATGGTGTCGCCATGATAGCTGTGCTCCATGACGGCGATGCGCGAACGCGACGCGCCGATGTTACGGAAATAGCCGAGCGCCATCTTCAGCGCGACTTCGACTGAGGTCGAGCCACTGTCGGAATAGAACACCCGGTGGAGGCCGGCGGGTGCGATGCCTACAAGCGCCTCGGCCAGCCGTTCGGCCGGCTCGTGGGTGAAGCCCGCGAAGATGATCTGGTCGAGGCTCGAGGCGGTCGTCTCGATGGCCTTCATGATGCGGGGGTGGCGATGGCCATGGGTGACGACCCACCAGGAAGAAATCGCATCGAGGATGCGGAAGCCGTCGGCCTTGTGGAGATAGGCGCCTTCAGTCAGCACGATTTCAGGGAGCGAGGGCTCTAGCGCGTGCTGCGTGAACGGATGCCAGACTCGAGACTCCGCCATCAGTCGCCTCCGGCAATCATGGCCAGGTCGAAGCCGGAAATCATTGCATCTCTCAACGTTTCACCCGTCAGCGGACCGAGGTGCGGCAGCCTGCCCAGCTGCGGCACGCCGCCGAATTCCACGATTGTCCTTTGTGTATCGGCCACCTCTTCGCCAATGAAGGCAATGCCGATGAGCGGGATGGAGCGGGCTCTCAGGGCCTCGATCGACAACAGCGTATGATTGATGGTGCCAAGCGCGGTGCGGGCGCACAGTATGACCGGCAGCCGCCATTGTTCGAATATGTCAATGAACCTTGTCTGTCGATTGAGCGGCACCATCAGCCCGCCGGCGCCTTCGATGACGAGCGGTGTCGGCAGGACCGGAAATGAAAGATCGTCGGCCTCGATCGCGACGCCGTCGATTTCGGCTGATCGATGCGGCGACAGCGGCATCGTCAGTCGATAGACTTCGGGCAGCACGCGTCCGTCGGGCAAGCCGGAAAGCCGGGCGACGACCTCGCTGTCGGTCTCCTCGTTGAGGCCCGATTGCACCGGCTTCCAGTAGAAGCCGTCGAGCAGCCCGGCAAGTCCGGCCGAAAACACTGTCTTGCCAATTCCAGTGTCTGTTCCGGTGACGACGATGCGTTTGGTCATGCTGTGGCCAACACTCCGACGAGAGCCTCGACCATGGCGGAAATGTCGGCTTCGTCGACGTTGAGAGTCAGCGAAATGCGCAGGCGCGACGTACCCTCAGGCACTGTCGGCGGGCGAATGCCGCGTATGTCGAAGCCGCGTGCCTGCAGTCCTGCCGCCACCGCCATGGTGCGGCTGTTATCGCCGATCACAAGCGGCTGGATCTGCGAGCCGCTGGGCATCACGCCGCAGCGTTCGGCCAATTGCCGGCTCGCGAAAGCGACACGCTCGTGCAACTGAGCACGACGCATAGGCTCGTCAGACAGAATAGTCAGCGCCTCACGTGCCGCGACTGCCATCAGCGGCGATGGTGCGGTCGCATAGATGAATGGCCGGCACCGGTTGATAAGATAGTCGCACAGTGTTCGCGGTCCGGTAACGAGCGCGCCGGATGCGCCAAGCGCCTTGCCGCATGTGTGGAGCGTGACGATGTTGTCGCGGCCTTCATACGCGGCGGCCAGTCCCCGGCCGTCCGGTCCCCAGACGCCGGTGGCATGCGCTTCATCGACGACGATGAATGCCTGGTACCGATCAGCCAGCGCGACCAGGCTCTCCATCGGCGCACGGTCGCCATCCATGCTGTAAAGGCTTTCGAAGGCGATCCACACCCGCCCCATGCCGCCTTCGGCGCGCCAGCGGGTGATTGCGTCCTCGACAGCGTCGACGTCGTTGTGCGCGGCCAGCTTGAACTCAGCGCGCCCGGCCTGGGCACCCTCATGCATGCTGGCATGAGCGAGCTCGTCGAGGACCAGCAGGTCGCCTTTCTGCGGCAGGGCCGTCAGCAGAGCGAAGTTGGCGATATAGCCGCTGCCGAAGAACAGTGCACGCTCGGCTCCGAAAAATGCCGCTGCGTCCGCCTCCAGTTGCTCATGTTCCGGTGCATTGCCGCGCAACAGCCGCGATCCGGTGGCGCCCACTGGCGTGCCCCGCGCAATCGCCGTCGAAACCGCATCGCCCAGTCTTTTGGAGGCGGCAAGTCCGATATAGTCGTTCGACGAGAAGTCGAGCCCGGCGCGCGGTGCGAGCGTCCGCAACCGGTCCTTGCGCCCCAGTCCCCGCAAGGTTGCGTCATAGCGGGCAAGAATTGCCTCCTTCATTGCGTGGCGAGTTCCATAGGCTCAATGCCGAGGCGCCGGAACAGAAGGGTATCCTTGTCCTCGCCGGGATTTCCCGCCGTCAGCAGCGTGTCGCCGACAAAGATCGAATTGGCGCCGGCAAAGAAGCACAGCGCCTGCGTTTCGTCGCTCATCGCCGTCCTGCCGGCGGACAGCCTTACATAGGATTTCGGCATCATCACCCGCGCGAGCGCAACGATGCGGACGAAATCGATCGGATCGATGGCGTCGGCCGCGGCAAGCGGCGTGCCTTCGATGGGAATAAGCATGTTGATCGGCACGCTTTCCGGCGGCTCGGGCAGGTTCGCGAGCGTGACCAGCATGTCGATGCGATCGGTCTTTTCTTCTCCCATCCCGACAATGCCGCCGCAGCAGACTTTCATCCCAACCGCGCGCACGTGCCCAAGCGTTTTCAGCCGGTCGGCAAAAGTCCTGGTTGAAATAACCTCGCCATAGTAGCGCTCAGAGGTATCGATGTTGTGGTTATAGTAGTCGAGACCGGCCTGCTTCAGGCGAGCAGCTTGCTCAAGATCGAGCATGCCGAGCGTCATGCAGGTCTCCATGCCGAGGGCCTTGACGCCCTCAATCATGGCGACCACAACGTCCATGTCGCGCTCCTTGGGACTTCGCCACGCCGCGCCCATGCAATAGCGCGTTGCGCCGCCATCACGCGCCTTGGCCGCTTCGTCGATGACATGCTTGACGTCCACCAGCTTCGACGCCTTCACACCGGTTTCGTAATGCGCAGACTGGCTGCAATAGCCGCAATCTTCGGGGCACCCGCCGGTCTTGATGCTAAGGAGCCGCGACAGCTGCACTCGGTTTCGATCGAAGTTCTGGCGGTGGATCGTCTGAGCCAGGAACAGCAGATCGTTGAATGGCATGCCGTAGATGGCCTCGGCCTCTTTGCGGTTCCATCGCGGAGGCGTTCCGTCGACCGATTGCATGGTCTGGTTCACGTCGAACTCCGAGTTCATTCCAATCGTCATCGTCAAACCTTTGTTTGCTAGTCCGGTACGCCTTCTTGGCTTTGGGGCGCACTCGCTAAAGGCGAGCTGCGGCACGTCTTTCCAGCACCTCCTACGCCTGCCGAGCTGATGTTGCTCCTCACGCCGTAATCCTCAGTTCAAGTGCTTGCAGATGTTCTGGTGGTCCGGCATGTCCAGGCCGATGTCGAGGATCGGGGCGCTGTGCGTCAGCCAACCCATGGAGATGAGATCGACACCGGTCGCCGCAATCGCCGCCGCCGTTTTCGGCATCACCCGACCGGACGCCTCGGTGATCGTACGGCCATCCACTATAGAAACCGCGCGGGCAAGATCCTCGACCGACATATTGTCGAGCAGCACCGCGTCAACACCAATCGCGAGCGCTGCATCGAGCTGCTTCAGCGTGTCGACCTCGACCTCGACCTTCACCATATGCCCTGCTGCGGCGCGCGCCCGCTCTATTGCTGTGCGCATATCGCCGGCGATCGCGATGTGGTTGTCCTTTATGAGCACGCCGTCATCGAGGCCGAACCGGTGATTGGCACCGCCGCCGACGCGCACGGCGTATTTCTCCAATGCCCGCAGCCCGGGCGTCGTCTTTCGCGTCGATACAATCCTCGCCTTGTGACCGCGCACGGCCTCAACCATGGCCGCTGTGGCAGTGGCAATGCCGCTCAGCCGGCATAAGAAATTGAGGGCCGTGCGTTCGGCCGTGAGCAGGCCTCGTGCGGGTCCGGACAATCTTGCAATGGTTTCCCCGGCCCCAACCTCGCTGCCATCAGGGCGCCAGATCTGGATGTTGATCGCCGGTTCCACGAGAAGGAAGGCATACGAGACCAGATCGAGCCCGGCAACGACGCCCGCCTGCCTCGCTTTGAGCACCAACGTGGCAGTGCAATCATACGGGATAACCGCATCGGTGGTCAGGTCGCCGGATCTGCCCAGGTCTTCGAGGAGCGCAACGCGCACAATCGGTTCGATCAGGGTCGCGGGGAGGGGGGAGAATGAAGTCATATCAAGTGCTCCGTATGGTAGCCCGGCAATCGAGTGCGGCCGCGGCCCGCATTGCGCTGTGCAGTGTCAGCCGTGATGGGCGCACGTTGGCATCGTGGAGCGGGAAATCGGACCGACAGTGCGCGCCTCGACTCTCTTCCCGCCTCAGGGCCGCCGCGGCGATCATCAGTGAGACCAAAGCCGGACCAGAGGCAGCGACACTATTGGCTGCGATCGGCAGCAGGGTCGCCACCGCTTCGCGCATTGCCTCGCCGTCGCGGATGATACCCAGGGCGGCGGAGACAATCGGGCGGACCACGGAAGCGTCTGGTCGTGGAGGGACGAATGTGGAGCATCTGCGCGGTCGCCGGGTATACGACGTGCCGGCAACGCTTTCGGCAACCCAGCTCGCGGTGACCGCCGCTTCGGTGAGCGAGTTGCTGGCCAGGCGGTTGGCGCCGTGCAGGCCGGTACAGGCCACCTCACCGCAGGCCCACAATCCCTCGATGGAGCTGCGGCCGGCGCTGTCTACGGCGACGCCGCCCATGTGATAATGTGCCGCCGGGCGCACCGGGATCAGGTCGGTCGCTGGGTCGATTCCTGCGCTCCGGCACAATTCGGCGATGCCTGGAAAACGCTTGCCAAATCTCGGGCCGAGACTTTGCCGTGCGTCCAGGAATACGCGGCGTCCAACGGCAAGCTGGTGCCAAATGGCGCGCGCTACGACGTCGCGAGGCGCAAGTTCACCGCCAGGTGTGTCGGCGAGGAAGCGCTCTCCTCGCTCATCGATGAGCACCGCGCCTTCGCCACGCACGGCTTCGCTCACCAGCGGCATCGGCCGGCGCGGACCGTCGAGCGCAGTTGGATGGAACTGTATGAATTCCAAGTCGGCGAGTTCCGCCCCCGCCCATGCGGCGAGCGCCAGCCCGTGACCCCATGAGCCAGCGGGGTTTGTCGTGTCGCAAAACAGCCCGCCGACGCCGCCGGTCGCCAGCACCGCGCGACGCGTGGGCAGAGCGAGCGCGCCGGCTCGTCCTGCTGCGACCACGGCGATGACCGACCCGTCCTGCACGACCAGCCGGCGGACCTCCACATTTTCGATAATGGTGATCGAGGCTGTACGCCGAACCGCGGCGACGAGCGCGCGCACCAACTCGCGACCGGTGGCGTCGCCGGCTGCATGCACAATCCGCCGTCGCGAGTGTGCCGCCTCGAGCCCAAGTCGCAACGCGCGGTCAGGGTGCTGGTCGAAGTCGACGCCGAACCTTTGGATCGTCCTAATCGCTTCGGGTGCAGCTCGTACCACTCGCCGCACCGTGGCCTCATCGCAGAGTCCGTCGCCGGCAGCTATCGTGTCGCAAAGGTGAAAATCTGGGCCGTCGTCGCCCCCGAGACTTGCCGCAAGACCGCCCTGGGCAAGTTCACTGCAGGCTCCGGTTCCAAGCGGCGCGTTGGTCAAAAGCACGACCGGTTCCGGCGCCAGATGAAGCGCCGTCATCAGGCCGGCAATGCCGCCGCCGATGACGACCGGCGCCCCCGCGATTTCGCGAACCTCCAGACTCATAGGGAAAGCATGCGCTCGACCGCGCGGCGGGCGGGGCCGGCAATTTCGGGATCAATCCGGACCTCATGCCGGTTCTGCTCGAGTGCGGCGCGAATGTTGGCCAGGTTGATGCGCTTCATGTGCGGGCACAGATTGCATGGGCGAACGAACTCGACGTCGGGATGCGCGACCGCGACGTTGTCGCTCATCGAACATTCGGTCAGAAGGACGACACGCTTCGGTTTCTCACGCTCGACATAATCCGACATCGCCGCGGTCGAGCCGGAGAACTCCGCCTCCGCGACAACGTCTGGTGGGCATTCTGGATGGGCCAGCACGATGACGCCTGGATGGGCATCGCGCAGTTCCCGGATGTCTGCTGCGGTGAAGCGCTCATGCACCTCGCAATGGCCTTTCCAGGCGATGATCTCGACGTCTGTATCGGCTGCCACGTTCCTCGCCAGATATTCGTCCGGGAGCATCAGCACACGCGCCACGCCAAGCGATTCCACCACCGCCTTGGCGTTGCCGGACGTGCAGCAGATGTCGGACTCCGCTTTTACGGCGGCGGAAGTGTTGACGTAAGTAACAACGGGGACCCCCGGATACCGCAGCCGCATTAGCCGCACGTCGTTTGCCGTGATCGATTCGGCCAGCGAGCAGCCGGCGCGGAGATCCGGGATGAGCACGGTCTTGTTCGGATTGAGCAGTTTTGCCGTCTCGGCCATGAAATGAACGCCGGCAACCACGATGATGTCGGCGTCGACCGTCACCGCCTTGTGGGCCAACGCCAGGCTGTCGCCGACGATGTCTGCCACGCAATGAAAAATTTCGGGCGTCTGGTAATTGTGCGCCAGCACCACCGCATTGCGCTCACGCTTCAGCGCTAAGATGGCTTCAATATCGCCGGCGAACGCGGGCCATTCAACGGGTGGGATCACCCGCCGGACACGCTCATACAAGGACGCAGCCATAGGTAACGCCCCAGTCATTGGCGCCTCGATTATATTCGGTTTGACAATAAGGGAATATATCTACCTTGACTATAAGTATGTCAAGCCCGCGCCAGCGGTAATTTTGTCCCGGCGATAGCCCTGTCGTCGAGGACGGCATGCCGGAAGCGATAAAGCTTCGCCGGTCGGCCGCCCGTGTCGAGGGAGGTCTCCCCGGTCTCCTCAACAAGTTCCTGCTGCTCGACCAATCTCCGGAAGTTCGGCTTGTTGATCAGCCTGCCAGCCAAAGCTTCCACGGTTCGCTGCAGTTGCAGCAGCGTGAAGGAAGGCCGCATAAGCTCGAACACGACCGGCCGGTATTTGATCTTCGAACGCAGCCGCGCGATCCCGGTTGCCAGAATACGACGGTGGTCAGCGACCATTGGTTTGCCAGCCGCGGCCGCAATCGCGTCCCTGCCGCCACCGGCCTCCTCAATCAGAGCAGCTTCATAGAGCAACTCGTAGCGTTGGAGCGTGAGTTCCTCGTTCCAATGGCGGTCGTCGAAGCCGAAGGCTATCGCAGCGCGCTGCCGGCGCTCGCGTTGAGTGGTCGGCTCGCTGGCGCCGCCGGCCCACTCAATCAGGCGGGGCCGCAATCTATCGAGCAGCACAGGCGGCGTGCCGAAGCGGTGGTCCTCCCAGGGAAAATATTCGTACCAACTTTGCCAGCCGCACGCGGCCGAGTTCGTTGCCTGTTCCTTCCTGGTCAATGCGAGATAGCTGATTGAGATGACGCGCTGGTGGCGCTCAGTGCCGATGCGATCGCGATCGGCGAAGGTGTAGAGTTGCTCGATGTATCCAAGTGCATGGCCGGTCTGCTGCTCCACCCACCCCCTCAAACCCGACTGCAGTGATCGATGCTCAAGGGCAAAAGGTCCAGAAGGGAGGGTGTCCGCATGACCGACTGTGAGGACACAGGGCTCACTGTCGTTTACGGCGACCACGACGGCAGTCAGGTCCACTTTGGCTTCGTCAGCTTTGACGGCGGCTTTGCCTTTCTTGGTTCTTCTTGTCTGAGGATCCATGTTTGCGAAAGCGGGTTGGCCCAACGGAGCGCCTTAATCGATTGAATGTAACCTTGGAAGCCAGCACGTCAACACCGGAGTACTCAAGCGCTGTTTTTAGCTCTTCGCAGTCGCACAAAAATATGCCAAACGCGACACCCGCTGTTGGTAACGTAAGGGAAGGGGCCTCGGTTGAGCGCGGCTGGTGAGATAAAAGGGATGACTCCTCCAGATATTCGATCGCGAAAAGGCCAGACGCCACTTGTATGCTTGACGGCCTACACCACGCCGGTCGCGAGGCTGCTCGATCGCCACTGCGACATCGTTCTTGTCGGCGACAGCGTCGGCATGGTGCTGCACGGCCTGTCGTCGACGCTGGGGGTCACGCTCGACATGATGATCATGCACGGACAGGCCGTTCGCCGCGGCCTTGAACACGCGCTGATGGTCGTCGACCTGCCCTTCGGTTCCTACGAGGAAAGCCCAGAGCACGCTTTCGGCAACGCTGCGCGCGTGATGGGTGAGACCGGTTGTTCAGCGGTAAAGATCGAGGGCGGCGAGACCATCGCGGAAACCATCCGCTTCCTTACCGCGCGCGGCGTACCTGTCATGGCCCATGTGGGCCTGACGCCGCAGGCGGTAAACACGTTTGGAGGCTATCGTGTGCAGGGCCGGGGAGCCGATGCAGAGCGGATCAGGCGCGACGCCAGGGCGGTAACTGAAGCTGGCGCCTTCTCCTTGGTGCTGGAAAAGATACCGGAGCAGCTTGCACGGCAGATAACCGCCGATATCGACATACCCACCATCGGCATCGGTGCCTCGCCAGCTTGCGACGGCCAGATTCTGGTGAGCCACGATATGCTCGGGCTCTTCACCTCATTTCGGCCGAAGTTCGTCAAACGCTATGCCGAGCTCGGTGAGCAGGCTGAGGCGGCAATCGCCGCTTACGCCACCGATATGCGGAACCGGCACTTTCCGGCGGTCGAACATCTCTATGTCAACGCCTTGAAGGCCGGTGACTTCACATGAGCGTGCCGATCGCTCGAACCGTGAGCGAGCTGCGCGGCGTCGTTGCGCAATGGCGTCGCTCGGGTGCCACGATCGGTATTGTGCCGACCATGGGAGCCTTGCACGACGGGCATCTGAGCCTCGTGCGGAAGGCGCTCGAAAGGGCCGAGCGGGTGATCGTGACGCTGTTCGTAAACCCCAAGCAGTTCAACAGCCCCGCCGACCTGATTGCCTACCCTCGGACGGAAAGCGACGATGCTGCCAAGCTCGCTCTGCTGGGCACGCATCTGCTCTATGTGCCGGACACAGAGGAAATGTACCAGGTGGGCTTCGCCACGGCCGTTTCAGTGTCCGGCATCAGCGAATGCCTTTGCGGCGCATTCCGGCTCGGCCATTTCAATGGCGTGGCGACGGTCGTGGCCAAGCTCTTCCTGCAGGCCGGCGCTGACTTCGCCTTTTTTGGCGAAAAGGATTTTCAGCAACTTCAGCTTGTCAGGCGCTTGGTCCGGGATCTCGACATTCCGATCACTATTGTGCCCTGTCCGACAGTCCGCGAAGCCGATGGTCTTGCGCTATCGTCGCGTAACGTGCGGCTCTCCCCAGCCCAACGCGCCATTGCCCCAAAACTAGCATCGGTCCTGCTCGATACGGCCGAGCGGCTTGCACGCGGCTCCCCCATCCTGCCTACGCTTGATGAAGCGCGTGCAGCAATTCTGGCTGCCGGCTATCGCGAGCTCGAATACCTGGAGCTTCGCGGAGAAACAGACCTGCAATCGTTAGCAAGCCTTGACCGACCGGCACGCTTGCTTGCTGCGGCTTGGCTTGGCGACACGCGGCTCATCGATAACGTCGCAATATCACCCATCGGTAGTTGGTCAGGTGGGCGGAGCTCTCTCCAATCGGAAGCAGCACAGCAATTGCGGTGATGACGGCGGCGCGTCGTATGCCCTGCAGGGACAGGCCATCATTTAGAACCACGTCTCCGTCGGCTTCCAGCAACCTCCGCGAGGTACGCTAAGCGCAGATGCATCGCGTATTTGAAACCTTGGTCGAGCAACTCTCTGCAAGCGTCGATGCCGTCGATCTCCATGAGGCAATGGCGTCCGCCGCAGCCGGGTTCGACTTTCCGCTCTTCGCTTATTTCACCTACCCATCCGCTTCCGGCGACAGGCCGCGATTGATCTCGAATTATCCATCATCATGGACATCACATTACCTGCAACAGCGCTACCACAGCGTGGATCCCGTGATCCTGCGGGGACTGCGGGGCTGGGATACCTTCGACTGGGGTGTGGACCGCGATCACCGTTATTTGCCGACCTCTCAGCAGGAAGTCCTGGAAAAAGCAGCTGAGTTCGGCATTCGCGGCGGACTGACCATGTCGATGCATGATCATCGCGGCCGGTTCGCCGCACTGACCTTCGCCTCCAACGAGGCGCATCCGCCATTTCTGAGGTCGCTGACGCGCTACGAAAAAGCAATGCAACTGGTTGCGATCAACGTTCATATCCATGCCCGGCGCAGGCTCGCCGAAGATTGCGTGGTAGATGGCATAATGCTCACCCGGCGGGAGTTCGAGTGCCTGAAATGGGCGGCGTGCGGCAAGTCGGCCTGGGATATCAGCCAGATTCTCGGTGTCTCGAAACGCACCGTGACCTTCCATCAGGAAAACGCCAAGGCGAAGCTTGGCGTGCGAACCATCAACCAGGCCGTAGTGCGGATGGCTGCTCGGGCGAGATCCTGATCCTCTCCAAGTCTAGCTGTAAAGGTCTACAGGCTGCATTCATGACGGCTTTGCCCTTCGATTGCGTGGACACATCCCGCACGGAGACGACAATGATGCAGCTGATAACACCCGACTGCTACGCCGAGTTTGCGAGCGAACTCAAGGAAATGCACGGACTTAGGTATCGGGTTTTCAAGAAGCGGCTCGATTGGGAAGTGCAGACCGAAGGCGAAATGGAAACGGACTCGTTTGACAGCCTGAACCCCGTCTACCTGCTTCTCAAGGGGTCCGATTGGCGAACTTGCGGCTGCGTCCGCCTTTTGCCGACCACCGGACCGACAATGTTGCGCGATACGTTTCCGACGCTGCTGGATGAGATGGTGGTCCCTGCGAGTGCCGATATCTGGGAGAGTAGTCGTTTCGCGCTCGATCTCCCTGCGACAGCGCCGAAGGCAGCTGGCGGCCTGGCCCAAGCAACCTACGAGCTCTTCGCGGGGATCATCGAATTCGGCTTGGCCAACAATCTCTCCGGGATCGTAACGGTGACAGATACGCGCATCGAAAGGATCCTTCGTCTCGCGACCTGGCCGTTGTCACGTATCGGACAGCCCAAGCAGGTCGGCAACACCGAGGCAGTCGCCGGCTTCCTCGATATTTCCTACGCCAGTCTCTTGCGCATCCGCTGGAGGGGACGCCTCAACGGGCCGGTGTTGTGGCAACCAGTTCTCATCCAATCGGCATAGCGCCTGCGGATGCTCAGCCGTGACTTGAGTTAAGTCTGCTCACGGCCGCCACCGCCGCCGTGAGGGTGAGCGGACCCGCCCCACGAGCTTTCGACTGTTCCGGTCGATTGGCTCGCGCGGCCGGACTTTGGATTTCCGTAGGCGCAACCCGCAGTCCAGCGTGAGCACGCCAAAATGGCGCCCCTCCGCTTCGTCCAAAGAAGCCAACGTGGCTTCTGAGGTCGTCTTAGAATATTGGACCGGCCGCCGTGAGCGATCGCAACCTCAAAGCTTTGCCGGTATGCCGGTTTGGCCGGACCGTCGGCCAGTCGGAGCAGTCCCCCGATAAGGACCCGAGCTGACGCGCGGTCCAACAGCGCCCGAGCCTATGCTTTGTGCATTACCGTTCGGTTGGCCATGTCGTCCAAGACCGCATGAAGAAGGCTTCCAACCTCCTGCGCAGCGAGCTCTGGCGCAATTCCTACATCGGACAATTGAATGAGCATTTTCTTGGCGGCACAGCGCCAGAACGCGCTCGCCGCCTCGCCGTTCTTGGTCTCGAGGGCCTGGGCGATACTTTCGACCAATATACGTCGCCGATGCAGCGGAAATACGCAAATGTTTGATTCATGCATCAATCACCTCACAGATTCAGTTCCACAAAGAAAAACACCGGCGTCTTCAAAAGAGCCCCGCTAGCGCGGTGACGGTTCGCGGCGACATGACGAGTTCCACTTCCCCATCGACAAGCCATTGGGAGATGAGCCGCCGGACCGCATATCCGGGACCGCACATAAGGTGAACCACCATTGCTCATCCGGCTGCATTTTCCTGGGCCGTTCGACGAGGCGTTCCAGCCGAATTGACGTCCAATGACTTGATCTCTGAAAGGGCAGGGCGGTACGAATCACCCGACTGTTCCGCTGCTTACATTCCTGCGAGCTTGTGTATGAACGATTAAAGCGTGCCCGAGCCGTTCTTGGTGGCCGCCGCAGAAGGGAATCATGTCATCCGCTGCCTATCGTAGGCGGCGCGACTTCTAGCATGACTGCACTGCCCCGACAGGGCTTTGCAATCGCGCGTTTCGAAGCCTATGCTTTGGCATCGGCCGGCATTTACTTCGGTGCAGCCGACAGTAAGACGTACGCGCTCTTGCCCCGTTGGAAGAGAGCCTTGCCCGATCCCTCTTTCGCGACCAGGTGCTGAAGCCCTCACCCCGCAGGACTTCGCGCTTTTGCGACCATCGCTGCATCACGTCGAACCGGGCATCAAGGACAAGTTGGAGGTCGCGCATCAGCCGATCAAGAACGTATATTTTCCCGAGAGGGGCATCGCGTCGGTGGTCGCCACCATGACCGGCGGGCGGCAAGGTGAAGTCGGCATTGTCGGCTATGACGGGATGAAAGGAATTGCCGTCATTCTCGGAAAGGAAAGCACTACCTGGCGCCTGCCGGTTGAAAACCTTCGCCCTGCGATTAGCCCGTCGCTTCGCACCTCAGTGCTGGACTATGCCCACGCGTTCCTCGTCCAATCATGCCGGACGGCACTGGTCAATGGCCACTCCAAGGTCGAAGAACGGCTGGCCCGCTGGCAGCTGATGGTCCACGACCGTGCGGAAGGAGATAAGATCCTCCCGACGCATGAATTTCTGGCGACCATGCTCGCGCCCACCGCCCGGGGTCACCACGGCCCTGCAAATGCTTGAGTATCGAGGACTGGTGCACGCCAAGCGCGGCGAGATCACGATCATCGACCGTGCCGGATTGATAAAGCTCACACATGGCGCTTATGACAAGGAGGAGCAGCGTTATTTCGGCCTGGCCGCTGCCTGAAGCATGTCGGTTGAAACGGGTTCAGCCGACGTCTCCTTGCCCCTCACCAGGTCGCCCAAAAGCATCAGCGGTTTTGAACGAATCGCAGCGATTGTCCGCAATCGGACATAGGCTTGAAGGCGGTCGAATTCGTGCCATAAGTCGGGTTGGTCAGGGTTCAGGGAGGAATTCGTCATGACCAATTCGTTTCACACCGTCACCGTCGAAAAAGCCGCAGAAGCCTATGTCCTTTCCAGGGGAAGGGTCCGCTTTCTCTCCATGGCGCAGGCGATCCGCGCCATCCGAACACTAATGCCGGCATGCAAGGCCACCGACCGCGAGTTGGAGGAACTGTTGGCGGCCGCTTCCTTCGTTCATGGCGTGCCCGTCGCCTTCGACACAAAAACAGCCGATGGTGTAGAACCACGGCTGCATTCCTAAGAGGGCATGCCGCGCCATGCAGACTGTCAGAGGGCATTCGTCAGATGGTAGTCCGCTAACTTAACTGCAGAGTCTAAAGGACGTGTTCCAGCATTGCGAACTCACCGATCGCTTTGTTGCCAAAGCTGCCAGCAAGCGATCGCCTCATCCAGCCGTTTGCACCATCTCATCACAGACATCATCGCGATGCTACCTGTCCAGCATATGTCCAGCATTTCGCAAGGCGGCCAGAAGGAGCCTCGCATAGCCTGTGACATCGATCTGGGCCTGCATCGAAAGGGGCATGCTGGTCCAGTTCTCCAACGGTGCAATGAAAGGTGAGAAGGTGCCATTGACAAGGCAACAACAGCTAACAAGGCCCTCTCGGTCCAATGCCACCACACCGATCTTGTCGCCTGGATATCCAATGGCTGCGACTCGCTGGACCTCCAGGTCACCGTCCACCCGCACGTCAAAAAGAAGGCTACCACGGCTCCTCGTGGCTATCTCAGCCGCCTTCTCATCAAAGCTTGAAGAGAGCAAGCGGACGCTTTCCACCGCCATCTGGAAAATCACCAAATCCAGTTCATTCACGGCCATATGGGCATTTCCGCGCAACGGGTGGTGATTGCAATGACACATACTGCTTGTTCACAGATGTCGGTCACGAACGATCATTCGTCGGGTTCCGGTTCCGACCAACGGTGTCGCCACCTGATCGTGCTGCGGTTCGAACCTTCCGAACGCGAGCCGAGCGCGCTATGAGGTTGGAGTCTAGGTCTCGGACCCTGCCTCGCGGCCTGCTCATCTTTGGCAGACCCGTTGCAACGCCGCCGCGATGGCGCAAACGCCAGATGACGCTGATCCATCGCTTGATCGTGAACTGAGCTTCTGAACACCATTGGGACAGCAGGGTGGAAGGGCTTGACCAACGCTGCCCCCGTTTTCCAAGAGGACCCGTCCTCGATTGAATCTTTCGAGCCCCGTGCAGCGCGCAGCCAAATGATGACCATCTGGACCCAGCTCGCAGACCGCAAGGCAAAGAGGGAACCTTCCAGGCAGCCAAGCTGCGTCGACGCAAAGAGCGGCCTTTGGAGTTCCCAGAATCGACCCTTCCATAGTTGCGACAGGCAACCACTGCACGAGTGTGGGAGAGCGAATCGCAAGCATTGCGTGAGGTCCTGCGCGTTTTCCCCTCTTGCTATTTGGCACATCGTTTGCGCCGAAGTGGGCGCAGCGTTCGACCGGAGCACTGCATGGGAGAGGGAGGAGCCCCACCCCGATCCGGTCAAGGAGAGAGACGGTGTTGGTTCCAAGAGTTCCCCGCGCGATCTTAGCGCCCCGCAAGCGCCATTTTGCCCGGACCTACGTGCAGGTACTTGCCGCCATAATCCTGGGTGCCGCAATCGGCTATTTCCATTTGGAGACCGGCCACAGCCTGAAGCCGCTCTGCGATGCCTTCGTCGATGTCGTCAAGATAATCACCGTACCTGTCATCTTCCTGACAATGGCGACCGGCATTGCCGGCATGAGCGATCTGCAGAAGGTCGGCCGAGTTGCCGCCAAGGCGATGGTTTATTTCCTTACCTTCTCGACGCTAGCACTCCTTGTCGGGCTGATTGTCGCGAATATCGTTCAGCCTGGCGCCGGCCTCAACATCGATCCGGCCTCGCTCGATGTCGAAGCCGTTAAGGGCTATGTGGCCACGGCTCACGAGCAGTCCGTGACCAGCTTCCTGATGAACATCATCCCGTCAACGATTGCCAGTGCCTTCGCGGAAGGCGACATCCTGCAAGTCTTGTTCCTCTCGGTCCTGTTCCTCTCGATCCTGTTCGGCGCGGTCTGCCGCTACAACGGCCGCTCGCTCTTCTCTCTCGTCCGATACATCAAGGACGAGCTGCTGCTCGCAATGTCCTCCTCAGAGGCCGCGCTGGCCTCGCTCATGGAGAAGATGGAAAAGGCCGGCGCCACGCATTCGGTCGTGGGTCTCATTCCATTCAATCTGGACGGCACGAATATGATGCTCGCCGCCCTTTTCATCGCCCAAGCGACGAAAACTGATCTCCCGATCGGCTGCCGGATCCTCATGCTGTTTGTCGCATTGTTCCCTTCGAACGGAACAACCCGCATTACCGGTGCAGGCCTCGTCACAATGGCTGCAACGCTCTTTCTTGTTCCGGCCGCACCGGTCACCTCCGTGGGGCTTATTCTTGGCGTCGATCAGCTTATGTCCGAATGCCACGCGCTGACGGTTTTTCTCCGCAGCGTAGCGGCAACGCTGGCTGTCACCCGGTCCGGGGCGAGCGGGATAAACGACGATTCGGGGAGCGCCTCACTAGCGGACCGTTCAGCGCTCTGGCGGTGGACGGTCAAGTCGCCCGGCGTGGTGAACACAATTCCCCGTGCGAACGACGCTCAGCTATTGGGGTGGACCCGATGGCGCAAAGCCGTATTTGAGAAACCGCCAGATCGCACCGGCACCTGTGCGCCTGTAGCAACTGCGGGGCACGATCAAAACTGACCCATTTTACACCAAAAAGGCGGCCGTTGCTGCCACGCCGTCCATGGATTGGAGACTCATGTCTAAGCCGACTGCCATCACTGTCGCAGCTCTTCTTTTACTCCTCGCCTTGCTGGCGAGCCAATATAGCGCGAACCTGCACCGGCAGGCGTGGTCGACCGACAGGCAAAAGTGGAGCGGCGCATTCGACAACGATCTCCTTCGCCAATCGCCGGCAACCCGCAAGGCGATGCCGTTCTGGTCATATTCAATGACTACCACAACTGTCCGCATTGCAGACTGGCTGATATCAACTACCAAAAAGCCTTCAAGCATGAGCCCAATCTGAAGCTTGTGATCAAACAGTTCCCGGTCCTGGGACCGGATTCCCAATTCCCAGCCTTCGCCGCACTCGCCTCGAGAAAACAGGGAAAGTTCGACGAATTCCACCGCGCCCTTATGATTTCCCCCAGTTGAAGGGTCACTCTCAAGATCGCAGCGCGTGTAGGCCTTGACGTTGAGCAGCTCAAGCGGGAATGCAAGATCCGGCCATCGCAGATGAAATGCGCGCGTCCGCGCACTCGCGAAAGGTCTGCACTTAGACGGTACGCCCGCGTTGGTGGTCGGCGATATAGTGGTCGCCGACCTTGTGGACATGGCCAGCTTGCAACGCTTGCATCGCCGATGCGCGCTCAAAGCGTGCTGGCTCTCGTGCGGGGCAGCATCTGTAGACCGGCCACGCTGTTGTTGCCGGAGCGTGCCGTTTGTGGCAGCTGGCTTTGCTGTCGCTCCTCGTAATCTTGTTGCGGTCATCCAGCTGCCGTGGGCGCCAACAACAATCCTGAGCGCCCGCGCCTGAAGTCGCTGGCCGGGTGCTCGTGAACCGAGCCCGCTTTTCTTCGGCAAGCTCAGGCGGTCTTGGCCCTGCGGCATCGCCCCCTGGCGCGGGGCAGCCTTCGGCTGCTGACGGTCGCCGGCCTGTCGGCCGGCGTCTTTCTATTGTGGCCTTCCCCCTGGCGCAGGGTGGGCAGCACTCCCTTCTAGGCCCGCCGCGGCGTCCCGCAACCCTTCGCTTGTCGCTTTCGGGTCCTCCACTCCGTTCCGGTCCTGCTGATGCAGTCCGCCTCCGACGGCGGGCCTTTCCGGTCGCTTTTGCCGCCCACCCCGCTTCCGGGGAGGGCGCGCGATTGTAGAGCGGAGGACATCACGATGCGTGCAAACAACAAACGTTGCGGCAGCCGACAGGCTGGCGCAGACAGCGGCGGGCGCACCGGCGCCAGCCTTTATCAGGAAATCACCGACCGCATCATTGCCGAACTGGAGCGCGGCACCGTGCCATGGGTCAAGCCGTGGGGCAGGGCAAGGACAGGCCTCGGCCTGCCGCGGAATGCGGCCACCCAGCGCCGATATTCCGGCATCAATATCCTGATCCTGTGGGGCGCGGTCATCGAGCGCGGTTTCCCCAGCCAGAACTGGCTCACCTTCCGGCAGGCGCTTTCGCTTGGCGGCAATGTCAGGAAGGGCGAGCACGGCACCACCATCGTTCACGCTGACCGCTTTGTTCCCAAGAACGAAAAGCAACGCGCCGACACCGATGGCGACGAACCGCAGGCGGTGCCCTTCCTGAAGCGCTTCACCGTCTTCAATGTCGCGCAGTGCGATAATCTGCCCGAACATCTTTACGCCGCCGGCGAGCCTCTGCCTGAGCGCGAGATGGTCCCGCAGGCCGAGGCGCTCATTCATGCAACCGGCGCTGATTTTCGCGTCGGCGGCGAGCGCGCCTTCTACATGCCCGGCAGCGACACCATACAGGTGCCGCCGCAGCCGGCTTTCTTCCACCAGATCGACTATTACCGGACCTGCTTTCACGAGCTTGGCCACTGGACCGGCCACCCGAGGCGACTCGCGCGCGACCTGTCCGGCTCCTTCGGGTCCAACACCTATGCGCGCGAGGAACTGGTCGCCGAAATCGCATCAGCCTTCATCTGCAGCAGTCTCGGCATCGAGCCGACCGTGCGCCATGCCGACTACATCGGCTCATGGCTGACGGTTTTGCGCGAGGACAACCGCGCCATCTTCCGCGCCGCAAGCCATGCCTCGAAAGCCGCCGATTTCCTGCTTGGCCGCAATGTCGATGTCGAAGGCGAGGCACATGCCGAAACCGCCTATGGGAGCGCGCAATCCTCACACGCGACCGCCTTGCGCCTCTGATGACGCAAAGCCGCGCGCAACCAACTCGACAGTTCTTTTGAGGTTGCCCTAACGCCGATGGCCGGCGTTGGCGTCGATCGTTCATCGGACCGAGGTTCGCAAAAAAAGAGGGCGGCATTGATGCCGCCCTCTCGTTGCGAAAGCTGCCAGAGCTGGATTAGAAATCCATGCCGCCCATGCCGCCCATGCCGCCGCCGCCCATGCCGCCAGGCATGCCGCCGCCAGCCGACTCCTTCTTCGGAGCCTCCGCGATCATGGCTTCGGTGGTGACCAGCAGGCCGGCGACCGAGGCCGCGTCCTGAAGAGCCGTACGGACAACCTTGACCGGATCGACGATACCCATGGCGATCATGTCGCCATACTCGCCGGTCTGGGCGTTGTAGCCGAAGGTCGCGCCCTTGTTCTCAAGGATCTTGCCGGCAACGATCGATGCTTCCGCACCGGCGTTGGCCGCGATCTGGCGGGCCGGAGCCTGCAGCGCACGACGCACGATGTTGATGCCGGCGGCCTGGTCGGCATTGACGCCGGTGGCCTTGATGTTGGCCGAAGCGCGCAGCAGCGCGACGCCACCACCAGCAACGATGCCTTCTTCGACGGCCGCGCGGGTCGCGTTGAGGGCGTCATCGACGCGGTCCTTCTTTTCCTTGACTTCGACTTCCGTCGCACCGCCGACGCGGATCACCGCAACGCCGCCGGCGAGCTTCGCCAGACGTTCCTGCAGCTTCTCCTTGTCGTAGTCCGAAGTGGTCTTTTCGATCTGCTGCTTGATCTGGGCAACGCGGCCCTGGATCTCGGCCTTCTTGCCGGCGCCGTCGACGATGGTGGTGTTCTCCTTGGAGATCGACACCTTCTTGGCGCGGCCGAGCATGTTGAGGCCGACGTTCTCGAGCTTGATGCCGAGGTCTTCCGAGATGACCTGGCCACCGGTGAGGATGGCGATGTCTTCCAGCATGGCCTTGCGGCGATCACCGAAGCCCGGCGCCTTGACGGCGGCGATCTTCAGGCCGCCACGCAGCTTGTTGACGACCAGCGTGGCCAGAGCCTCGCCTTCGACGTCTTCCGAGATGATGAGCAGCGGCTTCGAGGTCTGCACGACGGCTTCGAGAACCGGCAGCATGGCCTGGAGGTTGGACAGCTTCTTCTCGTGCAGGAGGATGTAGACGTCCTCGAGTTCGGCAACCATCTTGTCGGCGTTGGTGACGAAGTAGGGCGAGAGGTAGCCGCGGTCGAACTGCATGCCTTCGACGACTTCGAGTTCGGTCTCGGCGGTCTTGGCTTCCTCAACCGTGATGACGCCTTCGTTGCCGACCTTCTGCATCGCTTCGGCGATCATCTTGCCGACCGAAGCATCGCCGTTGCCGGCGATGGTGCCGACCTGGGCAACCTCTTCGGAGGTCTTGATCTTCTTGGCGTTCTTGATCAGGGTCGCAACGACGTCGGTTACCGCGAGGTCGATGCCGCGCTTCAGGTCCATCGGGTTCATGCCGGCGGCAACGGCCTTGTGGCCTTCCTGGACGATCGACTGCGCCAGAACGGTCGCGGTCGTGGTGCCGTCGCCAGCGATGTCGTTGGTCTTCGAAGCAACTTCGCGGACCATCTGCGCGCCCATGTTTTCGAACTTGTCCTCAAGCTCGATTTCCTTGGCGACGGTGACGCCGTCCTTGGTGATGCGCGGGGCGCCGAACGACTTGTCGATGACCACGTTGCGGCCCTTGGGGCCGAGCGTGACCTTCACCGCGTCAGCGAGGATGTTGACACCGCGCAGCATGCGCTCGCGGGCATCGCGGGAGAATTTTACGTCTTTGGCAGCCATTTTTAGCTCCTGGCAGGGGCTTCAATCGAGCCCGGGAATTCAGTTGACGAAAGGGCCTGATATGAGCCGATGATGCCCATGATGTCGGATTCCTTCATGATCAGAAGGTCTTCGCCATTGAGCTTGACTTCCGTGCCCGACCACTTGCTGAACAGGATGCGGTCGCCGGCCTTGACGTCCAGCGGGACCAGCTTGCCAGCTTCGTCACGAGCGCCGAAGCCGACAGCGATGATCTCGCCTTCCTGCGGCTTTTCCTTTGCCGTGTCGGGGATGATGATCCCGCCAGCGGTCTTGGATTCGGATTCGACCCGGCGAACGACCACGCGGTCATGCAGCGGGCGGAACTTCGACTTTGCCATTTTCGGATTTTTCCCTGGTGCGCTGTTGAGGGGTTTTTGTTAGCACTCGCGATGGACGAGTGCTAACGCGATAGTGAGGTAGGCTGTAAGCGGGCACTCGTCAAGACGGACGAGGGCAGGCGAGGAG
Source organism: Mesorhizobium sp. WSM4308 (assembly GCF_002294905.1). Lineage (NCBI taxonomy): Bacteria > Pseudomonadati > Pseudomonadota > Alphaproteobacteria > Hyphomicrobiales > Phyllobacteriaceae > Mesorhizobium > Mesorhizobium sp. WSM4308. Next base: position 28,773 of record NZ_NSFW01000028.1, read on the forward strand.
CTCTGGCCCCCTCCCCGGTGGAACCCAACGCATACGCGGCATCCGCGTTGATGGCTGCGAGCCCCACATTTCCATTGAATTCGGCGTCATGACGCCAACTTGCTCGCGCCGCTTCCAAGTCGTCAGTCGTGCTGCCGTCAGCACGAACATAGGGCTGCGCTTCACTTCCCGTCGAAGCCGCGGCAAGCAGCGTCGCCGTCAGCACGCTCCTTTGCAGATGCTTGCCAAAGGTGGACAGTGAGCGCACCTGCGCCGGGCTGTTGGTGCGAACGTAAGACGTCATTGACAACTCCTTTTTGCAAGTCGAGCCCCTTCTCCACCTTCGGCCGCCGTCGACGCGAAGAAGTCCGCATCGCGTTGAAGACGAGCTGCGAAAAAGAGAAAGATGTGTTTGATGGCTGCGGCCCCAACGGTGCCTTCAGATTTGAGATCACTTCCGCCGCGAGCGGCTGAAGCTCCTCGCAACGTCAAATCGAATCTGCTGCCAAGCCTCCAGGAAAGGAGAGCATTGCTCATCTCGCGCTTGTGCATGCAGTCAACCTTCGATCCGTGTTGCCACATCAAGAGCAAATGCCGTGCCAAAGCTCACTGGGAAGTGAACGCATGGCTCTCCCTGAAAACCTCACAAATCCAGCATGGTCAATTGTGCGGAACCCGACATGCGTCTTCTGCCACTGTCAGCTTTCGGACAGGCATGACGCGTTTCGCGCCGACCACCGGTCGATCGGTTTTGGGGCCGGTCTGTTCGCCTCATAAGAGCGCGTTACATTGCGTAGCGGTTTCCCGAGCGCCGCCACATGACACTGGACCTGCAGGTAGCACCGGCTTCTCATCCAGCCTTACTTTGGCCCCCTCGCGTATCAAATTCCCGCTGGCGAGCCCTGCTTTCATAGATCGCACCATGCCGGATGTCTGCTCTGGCGCCCGACCCGCTGGCACGATCTCGATCCGGCATAAGGGCGCAGCATCTTTGCAGGCCGTTTCATCCCGGCGTCCTGCTTGGCTGACAGACCGCACTTGGCGAGCGGTCTCCATGCTCTCTCCAAGGACCATCCCTGCGGCTGGCTTGTCGACCTATGGGCGGGTCCGGCCGCCCGAAACCCTCGCGCCATCAGCTTTTTTCCCCGCCGCCTGCGGCGGCTTCCTCGCGCCGCTTCGCTCACAAAAAAGCTGCCCGCTCGGGTCCTTCACTGTCGCTGCGGCCCTGTCGGATTCAGGCGGTCCTGACGCGCCCATTACGGTGCGCCATCGCAGGGGATGGTCCCCGGCGAAACCACAAAAGGAGACTTCGAAATGACCGCGATCGGTTACGTCAACAAGCAGGAAAACGGCGCCTACAAGGGCCAGTTCAAGACGCTCAGCGTCCGCGCCGACATCGATATCGTCCCCAACCAGGCCAAGAGCGCCGATAACCATCCCGACTTCCGGGTGCTTACGCAAGGGGTCGAAGTCGGCGCTGGCTGGATCCGCACCGGCGAGACTTCCGGCAAGGATTATGTGAGCCTGTCGATTGCAGCGCCGGAGTTCGGACCGCGCAAGCTCTACGCCAATCTCGGCCGAGCCGCCGGCCAGGACGATCACGACACCTACGCCATCATCTGGAACCCGGCCGACTGACCGGCCGAGATAAGAGCCTCGCGCCGCAGCCCCGGCGCGGGGCTCATTCCCAGGAGTTCCACCCAAACCCCGTCCGCCCTAAAGGGCGGCGAAAACTCTCCCCCGACTCTTCGCCCGTCCCCGAGACGATCTCCCTCGCCCATCCTCGCCCTCGCTTGTCCGAAGCGAAACGAGGATCATCATGGACGACGAAAACGAACGCGCGGCCCGCGCGAAAAAGGGCAGCCCGTTTCTCAGCACAGCCCAAGCCGCCTTCTATATCGGGCTCTCCCAGCGCACGCTCGAAAAGATGCGGCTCAAGGGCGGCGGCCCGAAATTCCGCAAGCACGGCCGCTATGTCCGCTATCACATCGACGAACTCGACCATTGGTCGAAAGGACACCCGCAGCACTCCATCGCCGGCGATGGCAAGGCCGGTTCCGGCCAGGGCGGCACGGGAGGCCGTTCATGAGGCGGCGCCCTTCCATCCATCTGATCGGCAGCCGCCTGAGGCGTGTTCGAGCCCGTAAGACGGTCGCCTTGGCCGCGGCCGGTCTCGGTCTTTTGGGCTTCACGGCGCTGGGAAAGCCCGCCCCTTGGCTGGTCTGGAACGCCTCGGCCAGCGCGCCGATCGGCCTTTACCGCATCGCTGCGGGAGCGCTGGCGCGTGGCGATCTCGTGCTCGTGCGCCCGCCTGAATACGCGGCGTATCTCGCCGCCGAGCGCAGCTATCTGCCTCGCAATGTGCCGCTGGCAAAACGTCTTGCAGCGCTGCCGGACGATAATGTCTGCGCCTTCAATGACGCCATCATCATCGGCGGCGACATCGTCGCGCGCCGGCTCAAAATCGACGCCGAAGGCCGACCTTTGCCATGGTGGAACGGCTGCCGAGCGCTCGGGGATAACGAGGTTTTCCTGCTCGGCAGCGACAAAAACCGCTCCTTCGACAGCCGCTATTTCGGGCCTGTTCCCACTCAAAATGTCATCGGGAGGCTCGTACCACTATGGACCGAGTGACCCTCCTCTTGTTGGGCATGATCGCCATTGCGCCATGCGCCTGTTCCGCCTCGACCGGCGCTGAGCCGGTCGCCATCTCCCAAAGTCCGCAGCTGCGAAAGTGGCAGACGTTGGTATCGGAAGCAAGCCGGCGCTTCCATATTCCCCAAGCCTGGATCTATGCCGTCATGGCTGCCGAAAGCGGCGGCAAGACAATGCGCGGCGGCCGCCCCATCACCTCCCCCGCTGGCGCCATGGGCCTCATGCAGGTGATGCCCGGCACCTATGAAGAGATGCGGGTCGAACACGGCCTTGGGCCTAACCCCCACGATCCGCGCGACAATATCCTGGCCGGCACGGCCTATCTCAGTGCCATGTATGACCGCTTCGGATTTCCTGGCCTGTTTGGCGCCTACAATGCCGGTCCCGAGCGCTACGACGAGCATTTGAAGCGTGGCAAACCGCTGCCAGAAGAGACCGTCGAGTACCTCGACCAACTCAAGGCGGCCGGAGTTTCGGCGGCCGACATCGAGGCGTTCGAAAGCCAATCTGTCGCTCCAAAGGCGCAAATCGCTCCTCTCGGACGGTCGCTGTTCTTCATTCATGACGGTGTTCACTCAGGCGTGCGAAACGGCGATCTCTTCGTGCCGCTCGGCAAGGACGGCGCGCAGCCGAAGGAGCCGGTGCGTTAGCCATGGCGGACGGGGGCGCGTCTGGCGGGGCTGGGCGCGGAAGGCAAGATAAAGGTACCGCCTCCAGGAGGCGGTTAAATCTTTGTCTGCACATCGTTTTTCCGGGAGGCTGCCGCCGGTGCCAAGAGGGTTTGACGTGTAAGTGTCTGATTTTGCTTGATATGTCTGGGAGGCTCGCATTAAGGATGACGAGTTCAGGCCGAAGCTCGGCAAAATCGGGTCGCGCGGCTCGAAGGCCGGCAAACGCTATGCCGGCCAGGTTCGTGCGGCGATCAACCGGGCTGGCGGCCGGCCGCAACGCGGTGGTCGCTTCACAGGAAGCCGGACAGGGCGCGGCGGGGCGGCCGCCGCACTGCTGAAATCGCGCGACCGGTATGCCGCCTTCCGCCAGCGCCGGGTGATCGTCAAGGCGCGGGTCGTCAAGCTCGCCGGCAAGGGCGCGGACGGGGCGCGTGCCCATCTACGCTATCTTCAGCGCGACGGGGTCACCCGCGAAGGTGAACCTGGCGAGCTCTACGGCGCCGACAGCGGCCGCGTCGACGGCAAGGCGTTCATCGATCGCGCGGACGGCGACCGCCATCAGTTCCGCTTCATCGTCGCTGCCGAAGACGGCATCGAGTACGACGACCTCAAGGCGCTGACGCGGCGGCTCATGGCGCAGATGCAGGAAGACCTCGGCACGAAGCTCGACTGGGTCGCGGTCGATCATTTCAACACCGGCCACCCGCACAGCCACATCATCGTCCGTGGCAGGGACGACCGTGGCGAGAACCTGGTCATCGCGCGCGAATATATCTCATCTGGCATCCGCGAGCGGGCGGCCGAGCTGGTCAGCCTCGATCTCGGTCCGCGAACCGACCGCGAGATTGAGCTTCGCCTGCGCCGGGAAATGGAGCAGGAACGCTTCACCAGCATCGACCGTCGGCTGCTCAGCATGCGTGATGATGACGGCCTGGTCTCGCCGGGCGGTCCCGACGCCATTCGCCAGACGCTGCACCAGGGACGGCTGCGCAAGCTCGAGCGGATGGGTCTGGCCGCGGAGGTCGGCGCTGGCTCCTGGCGCCTCGACGATGAGCTCGAAGCCACGCTGCGCCGCACCGGCGAACGCGGCGACATCATCAAGACCATGCACCGCGAACTGACCGGCAAGGGGCTTGCCCGCAGGGCCGCCGACTGGGTGATCCACGATCGATCCGGCGAGCCCGTCCAGTCTCTCGTCGGTCGCGTTGTCGCGCGTGGACTGGCCGACGAGATCAATGACCGCCATTACATGATCGTCGACGCCGTCGACGGTAAGAGCCATTGGATCAACATCGGTAGAGGCGAGGCGATGGAAACGATGCCTAATGGCTGCATCGTGCGTGTCGCGCCAAGGAACACCGAGCCGAGGCAGGTCGATCGTACCATCGCCGAAATCGCCGCCGCGCATGGCGGCCGTTACGACGTCGATATGCACCTGAAGCATGACCCATCCGCCACCGAGAGCTTTGCGCGAACGCATGTGCGGCGGCTGGAGGCGATCCGCCGCGCGACCGGCGGCGTTGAGCGAGAGCCGAACGGCACCTGGCTCATCGCGCCGGACCATCTCGATCGCGTCGCGAATTATGAGGGCCAGCGGGCCAGGGCCGAGCCTGTCGTTGCCGACAAGCTCTCCTCAATGGCGCTGGAGCGACAGGTCAGCTTCAACGGCGCCACCTGGCTCGACCGGGAGCTGGTTGCCGATAGACCCGAGCCTTTGCACGGATCCGGCTTCGGCCGCGACGTGAGAGAGGCGCAAGCTCGCCGGCGGCAGTGGCTGATCGCGCAAGGCCTCGCGCATAAAGAACAGGATGGGATCGTCTATCGAGCCAACATGCTTTCGATCCTGCGCCAGCGAGAACTGAACCGTGTTGCTGGCCAACTGTCGGAGGAACTTGGCCTGCCCTATGCCGAAGCGCGATTCGGAGGACGAGTAGAGGGTACGCTCCGCCGCTCCGTCGAGCTTGCCAGCGGAAAATATGCCGTCGTTGAAAAGTCGCGCGAGTTCACGCTGGTGCCATGGCGGCCGGTGCTTGAGCGCCATGTGGGCAAGGAGGTCTCCGGTGTCGTGAGTGGGGAGGGGATTTCATGGACCGTCGGCCGGCAAAGGAGCGGACCTGGTGTTTCGTGAGATGGTGTACAGCTTTTTAGCCAGCGGCGCGGGCAGCCATGCGAGCCCGCGTAGACCTTATGGCCGCACGCCCGCAATCGGTCGCATGGACCTGCCAGGCGGGGCGGCTTTGGAGCGTTCGGACCCGACACGCTGCGTGAGTGGCCAGACTTCGAGCGCTCGAAGATGCGGACTGTTGTCTGCTGGCCGGCGTTATTCCGGCTGGCCTATGACCGCGGCGCAACAGTTCACCGCTGAAGTTGCCACGGGCGAACATCGACAAGAGAAAAAACACCATTGCGCGTTACAAATCGCCGTTGAAAGCGTTTAGGTTGCATGCGCTTCGCCAAGTAAACGGATACCCCAGAAGAGAGCCATGACCACGGCCCGCCATATCGTGACGCTGCTTAAAAGCCACATTGCCGGCGACGAGGATCGTTTCCTCTCTATCGCGATGCAGCTTGCTGCGCATGAGGCACGTCAAGGCCATGGCAAGCTTGCTCAGGAGCTCAAGGATCTGGTCGACGCAGCCAAGAGCAGGGACGCCCGGATTGCCAAGAGCAGTCGGCCGGTTCCCCTTTTTCAGCCAAAGGGCGAACTCGCAGGCCTCCTGCATGTGCGCTATCCGGACCTGCGACTGACGGACATGATTTTGCCGGACAGTCTGCGCTCGCGCCTGCACCGCGTGCTGGGAGAGCAGCGCCAACAAGCAAGCTTGCGCGAGCACGGGCTTGTTCCCCGTCGCAAACTGCTTCTGGTCGGCCCGCCAGGATCAGGCAAGACGATGACCGCATCGGCATTGGCCGGGGAGCTTCATCTGCCCCTTTTCATGATCGTCCTCGATGGTTTGATCACCAAGTTCATGGGAGAGACTGCCGGAAAGCTGCGGCTTGTTTTTGATGCAATGCAGGCGACGCGGGGCGTCTACTTCTTTGACGAATTCGATGCCATCGGCGCGCGTCGAGGCGAACGCCAGGATGTTGGCGAGATTCGGCGCGTGCTGAATTCGTTTCTGCAGTTTCTCGAGCAAGACGACAGCCACAGCCTGATTATTGCGGCAACAAATCATCCCGAGCTGCTCGACAGAGCTTTGTTCCGCCGTTTCGACGATGTCATCGAATACGCCGTGCCCGATCGGCCGATTATCGAGGCGCTGCTTCGGGCTCGACTCGACCGCTTCGACACCAGAGGGCTTGCCTGGAACGAGGCGATCTCTCAGGCAGAGAGACTGTCGCAGGCCGAGATCACCCGCGCGGCCGACGACGCTGCAAAAACCATCATATTGCGGGGGGGGAAGCGGATCACCTCGGAAGCGCTCATCGACGCTCTGAAGGAACGCCGGCAGGCTTCGCTGTCTGAGTAGCGACAGCACAGATCATAATGGCAGACGATTTTCCGCGCGACCGCGCCCATATCCACCTTCGCAACAACGGCATTCGGGAAGCCTATCGGCGGCCCAACCAACTTATACATGCACCGCCGCTGCCGGCGCGTGATCGGGCGTCGCATGCTGCGGCCTTGACGCAATCCATCGAACAAGCGGTCGAAAGTGCACGCCAGCAGATTGCGGCGCGTGACCCCCAGCTGTCGGTCGGCACGCCTGGCTTTTACCTCGAGATCGATCTGCCCATGTCCGGACGGGCGGCCCTCGACCAGTTGGCCGATCGTCGCCAGCACATGGAGCTGGTCGCCGTCCATGAGCCAACTCAACCCGGTGCTCCCATCACAGCGTCGGTGTTCCTGCCGCAAAGCGCGCAAGCCTATTATTTGCGGAAAGTCGAGGCGTATCGAGACGTTGACACTGACCGCGGCAGACCGCGCAACGAGCCGCTCGTCTCCCGCATGGAGACAGTCAGGCTGGCGACTGCACGATCGTTGTTTACCGACCACGACGACCTCTTCCCCCAGGCCGCTGACGAGCAGGTGTGGTGGGAAGTCTGGCTGCGCGACGGTCGCCGCGAGAACTTCGAGCACATTGCCGAAGCCCTGAACATCACTTTGCGCACGCATGCGGTCAGGTTTCCGGAGCGGGTGGTCATGCTGGCACTCGCCAGCACGGCAATGCTCGACCGCATGATTGCGCACAGCGATGTCGTCGCCGAGCTGCGGCGCGCGAAGGATACGCCGTCCTTCTTCATGGGCCTTGGCGGCGCGGAGCAAAGGGACTGGAGCGACGAGCTTCTCGGGCGCGTCAGACCGCCTCAATCCGATATTGCGGTCTGCATTCTCGACAGCGGCGTACGTCGCACCCACCCGTTGATCGAACCCGCACTTGCCGTTGAAGACTGGCACACCGTCAAACCGGCATGGGGCAGCGACGACACACCTGCGTGGAGCGGCCACGGGACGCGAATGGCAGGTGTCGGCCTGTACGGTGATCTGGTCCCGCTCCTGGTCGGAGGCGATCCAGTTCCATTGCCCTTTCGGCTGGAGAGTGTCCGTATCCTTCCGCCAGAAGACGAGGCAAACGATCCAGAACTCTATGGCTCGATCACCGCGGAAGCGATCGCCCGCGCCGAGGTGCAGGCGCCGGAGCGCCGCCGCGCGATCGCAATGGCTGTGACAAGCGCCAGTCCGGCGCGTGGAAGGCCCACATCGTGGTCTGCCGCTATCGACCAACTCTGTTTCGAAGAGGAGCAGCGACGCTTGATCGTTCTCTCTGCCGGCAACATCGGCGATGACCTCATGCCGGCCGAGCATTTGACGCGCAACGATCTGGAAGCAGTCGATGATCCTTCTCAGGCCTGGAATGCGCTGACGGTCGGCGCTTTCACAGAAAAGGTCGATATCATTGACACCGACTTTGCGGGCTACGCTCCGATCGCGCCGGTCGGCGAGCTCTCGCCGCGCAGTCGCACTTCGGTCGTTTGGGACAGGCAGTGGCCGGTGAAGCCCGAGGTCGTCTTCGAAGGCGGCAATCTCGCCCATGACGGTGTGTTGCCTGGCGAGCCGATCGACGATCTGCAGATATTGACCACTTTCTATCGACCCGAACTGCGCCACTTCACCACCCTCGGAGATACGAGCGCGGCAACGGCCCATGCCGCACGGATGGCGGGACTAATTCTATCAGCGCGCCCCGAGCTGTGGCCTGAAACGGTTCGCGCCCTGATCGTCCACTCGGCCGAATGGACTCCGGCGATGCGCGCACGCATCGATGCGTGCAACGGAGCGAAGGGCGAGATCCAGGCGCTCGTGCGGCGCTATGGTTACGGCGTGCCAGATCTTGGGCGCGCGCTTCTGTCAACGGTGAACGACCTCACGCTTATCGTTGAAGATGAGCTTCAGCCTTTCCAGCGCGAGGGCGGCGCGGCTGCCAAAACGCGTGACATGAAGCTGCATCGCCTGCCTTGGCCGAAGGAGCAGCTCGCGGCGCTCGGCGCTGCCCAGGTCGAGCTCCGCGTCACGCTGTCCTATTTCATCGAACCCAACCCCGGTGAACGCGGATGGACCCGCCGGCATCGTTACGCGTCCCATGGTCTTCGGTTCAGAGTAAAGTCAGCGACCGAGACAGTCGACGAATTCCGAGCCCGCATCAATCAGGCCGCTCGGGACGAGGAGGAAGGGGCGCCTGCTGGAGGCGGAGAAGAGTGGCTGCTCGGCACCTTCCGCGATCGCGGCTCGTTGCACGCCGATTTCTGGTCGGGCAGCGCCGCCGATCTCGCCGAGCGTGATGCGATCGGCGTGTTCCCGGTCGGGGGCTGGTGGAAGGAGAAGCCTTACCTGGAACGCGTCGACGCTCTGGCTCGGTACGCCCTGATTGTGACGATGCGGGCGCCTGGGGTCGATGTTGACATCTTCACACCCGTCGAAGCAGCCCTGACTGTCGAGACGTCGGTCGAGACCTGATGCAGCACTGTCCAAATCGGCCAACAACGGAGGTTTGACCAGCCTCTGGTGCCATGGCGGCTGGTGCTGGATCATCACGTCGGCAACAGGGATCATGCGCGGAGGACGATAGGCCGGCAAAGGAGCGGGCCAAGCGTGTGATAATGGCGCCCATGGTCACGCCCACAAGCCGCGCCCCCTGCGTCTACGGAGAGGTGCGCGTCTGTTTAGGCGGCCGAGACATCGCTTACCTGATCAACGCGCTCGCCGTATTTGCGCCTGTAAGCGGCAATGAAATCGTCGTCGCTACAGATGCAGCGGCCGCTGGAGTCCTTGGCCTTCGGATCGTGCAAGTGAGAGCCAAGGGGGCGCAGAAGATTCACCCGAGTGCTCGTCGTCGGGCTCATGGGAAACCCCGCACTATGTTTGACCAAATCCGCGGCAAGCATAATCCCGGCAAGCACCGACTGAAAGGCCATCGGAACCACAGTTCGAACGCGGCGACTTCCTTCGCTAAGCTGGAACACCAGACCGCCGCAGATAGCCTGCTGATAAAAGGAGCGCAGGGGCTGGCCGACAAACGGGGCTAGCGGTTCAAACGGCACAGCCATCGCTGTAGCCACGCGAACTACAAAGTCGTTGGGAACTCCGGCATTGGTCTGCAGGAGCGTTTTCACCTGCTCGTGTGCTTCCGGTATTCCGAGTTCCTCGGCAATCAGCTGGTGCTCGTCCTTGGATTTTCCGGATGGCAGGTACATGCAACAAAGGCAAGCCTGGCCGTCATCGAAACCATGCCGGGAGATACCGAGATCGTGCTCCTGCGTCCAAGCGTTTGCGATCCATCGCGGCAGTGCACCTTGGACAGCCAGACGGTCGGCGGCGGTGTCAAGCGCCACACCCACTTGGTCGAAGACCCAATTGCCCCGGCGCGCAACATATTCTGCCCACGTCAGAGGGTGCGCCTCGACCTCAAGGGCAGTCGATCTAAGGGCGGTGGCTGCAAGAACCGCTTTGGACATACCAATCTCCGCCTGGCCAGCCAATGCGTAGCGCTGCAGGTTTGAGAGTTCGATCGCTTCGTGATCGATTACATGCAGACGACCTTTGAGATCGGGTTGTCTCGCTAGCGCCCAAAGCGAGCCATGGCCTATCGCACCGAGCCCAACGAGGTGGGTTTCGCCAAGGTCGACTGGGAAGTCGATCGGGCCAGGCTCTCCGGCTTTGGTCTTGTCGTAGCTGCATAGCGAGAGGTCGATGGTTTCGTCCAACTCGGCGCCGGTCAACTGGGCAGCGAAGATAGTTCGAAAGACGTTGGCGGCGCCGAAGCAACTGGCGGCGCCAGCTCCATAAGGCAGCAGACTTGGGCCAGAGCCCACCGGGTCCGTACGCGACAGCTTTGCCGCCCAACCGTCCGATCCCACGAAAAAGATCGGGCACCGGAGTGATGGGCGCGTTACCCCTGCAACGACGCAGACGGTGGCAGACTTGCCGGAACGCCGGATGCCGACTTTTGGATTGATCGACTTTGCCAAGCGCTCCAGCGCTTGGGCTTGAGAGCTCGCCGCGCTGTCCAGCGGGAGTATCGCCAGAACCGGGTAGAGCCTAGCGAGCAATCTCACCGCAAGATCTAGTGTCGCCTGGCCTTCGGCGCAGGAAGCGGCCTGATGGTCGAAGGCGACTGCCACGACCTGCTTTTCAAGAGCTGCTTTGAAGTCTCCCAGATGAAAATCGGCCAGGACCTGAGATGCCGCCGTGGCGGCGCGATCGATGAAGTTAGCGAATGCCATTGTTCAACTCGATATCATGATCATTCGCGACAGTGCCGCGGGAGGGAGCGCATTCCATTTGGCCTTTTCGTCAAGCCGATAGGCGGCGACCCGAGCAAAATCGAAAGGCTCGCGGGCGAAATTCGGCACTACCAGCGACAGACACCCAACCGTGGTAGCAACCGCATAAGCGTCGTCCGTCGTCGAATGGTAGGCGCGGCCCGGATGGCTGTGAATCTGGGCCAAGAGTTTCAGGCCGCTTTTGTAGAGCCAGACATTGAGCCGGTGCAGTTCTTCGGCCGCAACGATCACGCAAACGCCATCGTTTGTCCGAATGTGACGCTGCGCCGGGATAACCGTCTCTGTTACGGCAAAGTGCCGCTCTTGCTGAACGCCGACCCAGAGCGCCATCCCCTCATTGCCCTCGCGACCAACTGAGCGCAGATGCCCATGCGTGGTCGAGATGCAGCCGCGCGGGAGAGTCACGATCGTTACATCTCTCAAACCAGTCATTCTTGTATCGCCTGAGGGGATACCACCATTCCTACGATTGTCGGTTGGAGTTGAATCTGCAACTGCTCTATAGGAACGATTCCGTACTTGATGATCTTGTCCAGGATGAAGGCCAAACAGCCTTCGCCAGAACCCCGATGAAGCAGCCATGGATCACCTGAATGGGCTGGATTGTCGTGGTATTCCCGGACGCCCGCCATGCACAGGAATGGTTCGTCCTCGGGACTGTTGGCCTGGATGAAGTCCGTCAGCGGCACGGCGTTCTGCTGGATGAGAGCTCCTATCATCTCCGGCGGCGTTCCGGGCAGCGGCGGACGTCTAAGCATTTTCAGGTATAGATCTTTCCGGGCAATCGGATGACGCGTAAACGGATCGACGAAGACCACGGACGGTGGTCTTAAGTCGTAGTCGGTGAAGTCGACCTCGCTCGCTGCGCTGACCACCCGTGGCTTTAACTTGGGGCTGGCGAAAATGAAGAAAGCGCGCGGAAAGGTCGCCTCGATCAAGAAGCAGCCCTGAGCCCGATAGACATCAGCATATGGCCGGAACCGGCCGATCTCCCGATCAAACTTCGCTCGGGAGACCTCCGGATCCACACTTTGGTGTTTAGGCACCTGCGACGCCCGCCTTCAGGCTGAGGAACAGGGTCACAGTATTCGGGAAACCGAAGTCGCCAAGCTTCTTGTCGACATCGAGCAAGTTGCCGGCCTCATCCTTGAATTCCCAATTCTCGGCTGGTTGGGCGACATTCTGCGTGTTCTCAAGGGCTTTGGTACGAATGACGTGAAGCGGCTGGTTGGGATTGGCTTCGACCTGCGTGGGCTGGCCGTTCACCACCACCGTGATCTCGATCTTGCCCGGTCCGCCGCCGTGATTATCGCCCTTACCCGAATCCTTCGACATTGTCCTACTCCTGTGGCTTGCCAACCGCCCCACGCCCTGGCGCCCACCTGCGAGTGAGACCGGCGGTCTTCAATCGTTCACCCGGCGCCACGGCCGCGAGTACGCGAAAGACAGGGGATAAGCTACCGAATCGGTGCTTGCCTTCTTTTATGGGTGACTTGAGCCGCAAGTAAATGGTCTCAAATTGCTCCTCACAACTATAATCGATTAGAGCAATGCAAAAATATTGGCGACACGCCTATTCATCTGCTCTCTCACTCGCCTGCTCCGTGCTTGGCAAGGGGAGCTTTGACTGCGTCACGCGTCCCCCAAGCAGCCGATTGCGCCGGCAGCGCCGTAGGAACCGTCGTTCAGAGTCTTCACCACTCAAGCAGCCGCATGGATGCAGCCGACGCTCGTCTCCACAAACAGCGCAAGTGGTGCCTTGTTGGATAAGGTCGCCTCGTCCCTGGTGCAGCATCTGTCGGAACGGGTCCGCTGCGAGACCATGCCTCATCATCGCGCATGCGCAGCAGCCGGCGGTCGATGCTCGTAAGGCGTTCTGCTCATTTCGTGGCGAAGGCGCTGCTCGACTCGCGGACATATGCGGGCACCGAGGCGGAGGCTGACCAGTCGGCGCCGCGTTCGCGGATGTCGCTTGCAATGTGCTCGCGTGCGTTTGCCGCCGGCGACCTTGCCGTCCTCGCCTGCTATGGCGAGCCGGCGCAAGCGGATTGCTCGATACTGCCGGCGAGGCTGCGGGCCGGTCCTAACGGCCGTTCACAAGAGCTTGCATCAGCAACTGGCAATCGGATCGATAACTTCGCGATCGCCGTTATGGCGCGGAGATGCGGTCTCGCCGGGTTGTGGCTGGCGCTTCGTTGTGGGCGGCGCGTCGTAGCCGAGGGAGCAGGGGCGGCGCCATGATCCAGACCGAACGCGCGCTGCAGCAGGTGCTTGAGTGGGGGCGTGCCCTGACCGGTTTCGCGGATGAGCATGCTGAGGAAGCGGTAAGGGGCGGCCAGTATATCCTGCAACGCATTCACCCGAGCCTGCGCGACACCAGCGCCCGCACCGGCCGCGATCCGCAGGACGAAACGCTGATCGTGGCGTTCTATCGCGAACTGGCGCTGCTGTTCTGGCTAGACGATTGCAACGACGTTGGCCTGATCGCGCCGGAGCAGCTCGCCGCCCTGGAGCAGGCGCTGGGGCACGGCGTACCGTGCGTGCTCTCCGGATTCGAGGGCTGCGCTCAGCTGCGCGCTTCGCTGGCTGCGCTCGCTTACGATCGTCACGACTATGCTCGGCTTCTCGACTATACCCGGTGCTACTGCGCGGCGCTGCGCGCCGGACACGCGCAGGCGGCAGGGGCGCGACGCTGGTCTTACGCCGAGTACCTGCACAACGGCATCGATTCGATCGCTTACGGGACCGTGTTCTGTTGCCTGTCGCTGCTGTGGGGGCTGGACATGGCGACCTTGCGCGCGCGTCCAGCGTTTCGCCAGGTCCTGCGGCTCATCTCAGTGATAGGGCGCCTGCAGAACGATCTGCATGGACGCGACAAGGACAGGTCGGCCGGCGATAACGCGGCGATCCTGCTTCTGCAGCGCTATCCGGCTATGCCTGTGGTTGAGTTCCTCAACGACGAGTTGGCCGGCCATACGCGCATGCTGCACCGGGTGATGGCGGAAGAATGCTTTCCCGCGCCGTGGGGACCGTTGATCGAGGCGATGGCGGCGATCCGCGCGCAGTACTACCAGACTTCGACCAGCCGCTATCGCAGCGACGCTGCAGGGGGAGGCCAGCGTGCGTCGGCCTGGACGCGCCGGAGGCGGCGGCTTGGGCGCGCTGCCGTCGGTTCGATCCGACGCAACGCCGTCGCCCGCTGCTACGGATGGAGCGAGCATGAGCGACACCGCCCTGAGCCGGGGAAGGACGAACATCTGGACATCGTGCTGGATCGGCGAACGGCGCCGGCCACGGTGGCCGCTGGCTGGGAGTACATCCATCTCGAACACTGCGCACTGCCCGAGTTGGACCTGACGCAGATCGACCTGCGCGCCTCGCTGCTGGGCAAGGCTATGCGCGCGCCGCTGCTGATCAGCTCTATGGCCGGCGGCATGCCACGGGCCGAGGCCATCAACCGGCATTTGAGCGAGGCAGCGCAAGCCTTGGGGATCGCCATGTGCGGTTCGCAGCGTGTGAGCCTGCAATCCCGCAACTCCCAGGGGCTAACGCGCGCGCTGCGCCGCCTGGCGCCAGACATTCCCTTGCTGGCCAATATCGGCGCCGCGCAACTGCGGGAGGCCGACGGCCTGGACCTGGCGCGTCGCGCGGTGGACGCGCTGGAGGCCGATGGGCTCATCGTCCATCTCAATCCGCTGCAGGAAGCGGTACAGCCGGAGGGCGACCGCGAACTGGCGCGGCGTCCTGGCGCTGATCGCTGGCGCCGCGCGCATCGTGGGCGTGCCGATGGTGGCCAAGGAAGTGGGGGCGGGCCTGTCCGCCTCGGTGCCTGTGCGCTCGTCGAGGCGGGCGTGGCGGTAATCGATGTCGCCGGCGCCGGCGGCACCAGTTGGGCCGCAGTGGAGGGCGAGCGCGCCCGCAATGCCGCCGACCGTGCAGTGGCGATGTCATTCGCCGATTGGGGGATTCCACCCTGACCAGCGTGCAGGCGGTGCGTCGGGCGCTGCCAACGGTGAAGCTGATCGCGTCGGGCGGGATCCGCGATGGCGTCGACGTGGCCAAGGCCATCCGCCTGGGCGCGGACATCGCCGGGCAGGCGGCCAGCGTGCTGGGCGCGGCGACAGTGTCCACCGGGGCCGTTGTCGCGCATTTCGAGATCGTCATCCGCCAGTTGGCCGTCGCCTGCTTCTGCACGGGCTCGGCTGATCTGGCGGCGTTGCGTCAGGCGCGCTTGTTGCCCTCGTCGCATTTGTCCGCCGGTTGATGTCGGCGTCGTCCGCACGCTAACAGCAGGCTGCTGAAATACCTACGCCAAAGACAGACTATTGATCCCCCTGGCGAGACGGCTCGATTGACGGGAGCGATGTGTTCATGGAGCAGCTGTTCACGATGAAGCGGTTGGAAGATTTCGTTCCAGCCGGTCATCCTGGTGCCCGCACCGGCTGATGATCAATGGAGCGCTGGTGCGGCTAGACGGCATCCTTTCCGGCATGTACGCCTGCAGTGCCAAAGGCGGTCGCCCCAGCGTTGCGCCGGAGAAATTGCTGCGGGCCGTGTGTTGCAGGTGTTCTACAGCGTCCGTCGGAATTGATGCAGCAGGTGCTGCTGTGGCAAGGCCAAGACCCGGGAATGCCGTCAGCTTTGATCAGGCGCTTCGGGCCGTCGGAAACGCGCGAAGAGTCCGGCTTTCGAAAAAGGCCGAACGCCTCAGATAAAGCCAGAACTCCTTGGGTCACCATCAAACCAATTTGACGCCCCGGGACAATTTCGTCCGGCATTGTCCGGTGTGCGACGATGTTGGGGATGCGACATAGGCGGATTGCCGTGTATTTAAACCGCTTTTCCTTTGGCACGCATATTGCGCCCTATCGGTAAACCTCGTCATGGGCCGGCGGCAATCGCTCGGAGATTGTCGAAATAGCACAATGATTTCTGCCGGGGTGACATCCGGCCCGACTAGAGCAGGACCTTTCAGATGATGCAGAAAAGCAAGCGGCCATACTCGCGGGGAAATAGTCGCGTCAGGGCTGCATGGACGCTCTTTCCTGGTTGTTTCGGCGGCGGACGCCAACTCTTCAATCGGCACCCGAACCAGTGCCTGGATGTCCAAGGAGCGCCCCTGTTGCGCGTGCCTGGCTGCACCCGCGTGCTGGCTCTCCTCCAAGGCGACGCTTCGGCGCTGCTGCAGACCGGCGACGAGAACCCAACTTCAAAATTAGCATTCCGAAAACCGAAAGAAGTGAACAGGTATGTCCAGGATCGGCGCTTTGACGCGCGCCGCATGGCGATCGGCAACTCAGACGCTGGCCAAGGGTTCGAAAAGTTTACACCCGACGCTAGCGCCGGCCGATTTCAAGCGCGCACTTACGATCAACGATCGATATGGCGGGCTCACTGTCAATGTCCCCAAAATGCCTTTCTGGCTGACCGGGGGTGAAGCCTTCGTCTACCGCCGGACTAGCCACGGCGAGCAGCAGTTCATGCAGGTCGATGCTGCCACGGGTTTCAAGCGGCCCGCTTTCGATCAGGCGCGTCTGGCGGCAGCGCTAAACAAGGTGAGCCATGAGAGCTATCAAGCCGGCAATCTTCCGTTCGACCGTTTCGAACTGAGTGAGGATGGTCGCAGGCTCGACTTCCAGATTGAAGACACCCGGTGGAGCTGCGACCTTGCAAGCTATGACTGTACCAGCACCACATTCGATGCAAGGAAAGGGGACCGTAGGGAGCTCAGCCACCGCTACACGCCGCCAGCGGAGAACAACCCCGACAAGAGCAACGCGTCGCCCGACGGCAAATGGATCGCCTATATCAAGAACTGCAACGTTTTCCTGCGCAGCGAGGACGGATTGCAGGATGTTCCTCTGAGCCGGGACGGAGCCGAAGGCAATTGCTACGTCTTTTCGACGCTGAGCTGGTCGCCGGACTCGCGCCACCTCGCCGCTTACCTTGTTCGCCCCGGCTATAGGCGAGAGGTCCGCTACCTCAATTCTTCGACGGACCAGTTGGAGCGGGAATATTCAACAAAATTCTATCCCAGGCCGGGCGATGTCCTTCCGCTGCCCCAGCCAGTCCTGTTCGACATTGCCGGCCGGCGCCAGATCGTGATTGACGGTGCCCTCTTCTCGAACGTCTTCGAACTTTCCCCTCTCCGGTGGTGGGCGGACAGCCGCGGCTTCACTTTCGAATATAACCAGCGCGGGCATCAGCTTTATCGCCTGGTCGAGGTAGACGCCGCCTCGGGCCGCGGGCGCTCCCTGATCGATGAGACCAGCGAGACATTCGTTGATTATTTGCCGCTGGGGCATGGCCAGGAGGATGCCGGAAAAATCTTCCGTTACGATGTCGATGACGGGAAGGAGATCATCTGGGCATCAGAGCGCGACGGGTATGAGCATTTGTATCTTTTCAACGGCCGGACAGGCGCGCTCGAAAACCAGATCACGCGAGGTGAGTGGGTCGTCCGGAGGGTCAACCATGTCGATCCGGTCAAGCGTCAGATCTGGTTCGAGGCGAGCGGGATGAACTCGCAGGAGGACCCCTATTGGGTCCATGCTTACCGCATCGGCTTTGACGGCAAGGGACTGACTGCACTGACGCCCGAACCGGCCAACCACCATATCGAGTTCTCGCCTGACAGGCGCTATTATGTCGATCTCTGGTCACGCATCGATCTGCCCCCGCGCATGGCACTCTACCGCGCCAGCGACAATGCCAAGCTCCAGCAGATCGAGACGGCCGACATTTCTGAGCTCGTCGCCGCAGGCTGGCAGCCGCCGCTCAGTTTCCATTCCAAGGGGCGCGACGGCAAAACTGACATCTGGGGCGTGCTCCACCTGCCAGCCAACTTCGACCCGACGAAGAAATACCCGGTTGTGGAGAATATCTATGCTGGACCCCACGGCTCCTTCGTCCCAAAATCCTTCTCGCGGTGGACAGAGCCGCTCACGCAGCTGGGCTTCGTCGTTGCTCAGATCGACGGCATGGGCACCAACAACCGCTCCCGCGCCTTCCATGATGTTGCTTGGAAGAATCTGAAGGACGCAGGATTTCCCGATCGCATTCTGTGGCACAAGGCGGCGGCCGCGCAATATCCATGGTACGACATATCCAACGTCGGCATTTTTGGCGCATCCGCCGGCGGCCAGAGTGCAGTCAGCGCGCTGCTCTTTCACCCCGATTTCTACAAGGTCGCCGTCGCCAAAAACGGCTGCTTCGACAACAGGATAGACAAGACCTGGTGGAACGAACTTTGGATGGGGTGGCCGGTCGGCATTGAATATTCGCAATCCTCCGCCGTTGACAATGCTCACAGGCTGCAGGGCAAGCTGATGATCGCGGTCGGCGAAATGGATGATAATGTCGATCCGTTTTGCTCGTTCCAGCTTGCCGATCGACTCATCAAGGCAGGAAAAGATTTTGACATGGTCTACGTTCCTGGTGCCAATCACCATACTCTAGGCACCTACACCGAGCGCAAACTCCTAGACTTCTTCGTTCGCAACATTCTCGGTCAGACCCCGCCCGACTGGAACACCAAACCGATCGAGCTGGAATAGCTTGTGGCTCTTGCAATTGTTAGCTCGCCTTATCAGCTGTAATCAGGGCGAGGCGCGAGCAAATCTGCACCGAAGGACGATCGTGGAGTCTAGGACTTGCGCTGCGTATTGAGGATCGGCTCGCCGCGACGTTGGTCTGAGCAAACTGCTTGATAGGCACGCCTGCAGACCGCGTGTGTGCGATTGCAAGATCCCCTATCAGCCTGGTGTGAAGCGTTCAGGGGAAAAGCCGCACCCAACGCCGCTTCCGCTCGCCGTAACGCTACGGCGGTGCGGCCCACCGATCCGCTCGACGAGCATTGGAACACATAGGTCCCCGAACGGACGATTGCCTTGGCAATAGAAGACCCTCGTCGGTCATCGCCGCTGTGGGTGGCAGCCCGTCGGTCTGGAGCTGCCACGATTCTCATCCTCGCGTCACATATGAGCTGAAGCTTTCCGGATCGGGTATCCAATCGGCATCCAGTTGCTCGGCGATATGGTTGAATTCTGCCCTCAGGACAAGAGTGAGTAGAGCAGCCCCGCTACGAAAATCCCATCCTGGTTCGTTTGACGCATCGACTATTCAGATTGATTGGCGTGATACCCGGCGCGGCCGCAACACGCGAGGCCGTCAACCGCTGAGCAGAAAACCAGCCTTCGCCTTCCGCGGCGGCGGACCTCGTCAGCCTCTCGAAAGCTTGCCTGAGTAGGTTGCTCATGTGATCTGTGGAAGTGAGGATAGCGTGCACCCGTACAAACTAGACATTCATCGTGGCAGCTTGGCTGCAGGTGCAGCACGCCGTACCGCACGAGCAAGCGGACAGGCCGGCCAAGCCGGTTTTGAGCAGCACTTGGGCGAACTGCAGGCGGCGGACGAGTTGATGGGTGCGCTAGGCGAGGAGGTCCTCGTCAATGGCTCGCATGGTAAAGGTGAGTTGAGACCAACGAAGAGGCAGAGGATCCAAAGCAATCTGCAGCATGCTGTCACTGAGCGGCAACCAGGTGAGGTTGGCAACTCAGGCGCTCGCGTGATGATGCAACTCCCCACCGATCAGGTGGGTACATCGGAACGGGAGGCGCAACTTGTGATGCAGGGGGACGAGCACGAATACACCCCAGCACCGCATCTCGACGGGTCGATGCCCTCGACAGTGCAGCCGGATCGTCCAATTGTGGTCCCCGACGGTGCCGACAAGCGTCCTGTTTATTCCAACGATGCCACCGCCATCGAAGGGCTGAAGTCAGCACTCCTTGCGGGTAAAGCCAGGCCGGACACGGTCACTCGCAGCACAAATTCTCTTTTCGGCTTTAGTCGTTGGCTCTTTCAAAACAACAAGCCAGGGCTTGCTGCTCGGCTTTACCATCCGTCGCTGAGCCAGGATCTCGAGGAGTACGAGAGTAGGGGTGGTTCCTCCACCGTGGCTGGCGCACTGCGTCAATTGATGAAGTCGATGGGCGGAGCCGGCCCGATTGTGGGTCGCGCTGTCCTGAACCCCCATCCTGACGACGCCGCGCTCACCAGACATTTCAGATCCGCGAGCGGCTACGCAACTGCTCTTAACCATTTCAGTCATTACCTACGTCAAAATGACAAGCTCGGAATTGCGGGTCGCATTTACGATAAATCGCTGGATAAAGATGTTGAGAGCTACAAGGCCGCCTCCTCTAATGGTGGAGCTCCGATCGAATCTGCGCTGGTTTATCTCCGCAAGAACCCGCCGCGCGTTATACTCGGGAATCATCTGGAAAACGCGGTCAGCATGGAGGCTCGTCCCCGTGGCGACGCTGCTCAGCATACCGCACCACAGCAGGGATTCGATTGGCCAGAGGAGCTCCTGCCGGTAGGTTATAAGGAGGGCACCGATCTACCATTGTCTCTCGCCCCAACCGCGCACCAACACCAAGCGCCCGACTTTGGAGAGGCCGTCCCTCACTTGAACTGGCGCCACGGCGACCAGGGCGCCCCGGAGGAGCTGGTAGCTGCACGGGACAGGAGCAGCCCGCTGCCAAGCGAGGCGGTGCCACATAAATCTGGACGGGGACTCGCTACGCAGCCCAGATTGTGGGCGGAGAAATCCGCCTCGCCAGAGCTCTTTCGACGGCGGGCGGAGCAGGCTCTGCCGGCGTCCGCCAGAGGTGTGGAGACATCCTCCGCGGTTGATGAAGCCGCGCAGGCCGCTCGCCAAGCTTTGGCTTGGTTGCAGCAGGAGATGGAGGGGATCGAACCGATGCAGGATCCTCATGAGGTGGCTACACCGGAATGTGAGGCGCAGCTCGTCAGGCAGAGGGATGAGCACGAATCCACCCCAGCACCGCATCCCGGAGGTGGTGGGTCGATGCCCTCGACAGTGCAGCCGGATCGTCCAATTGTAGTCCCCGACGGTGCCGACAAGCGTCCTGTCTATTCCAACGATGCGACCGCTATCGAAGGGCTGAGGGCAGCATTCCACGCGGGTAAGGCCAAAGCGAACACGGTCACTTACAATGTAAATTCTCTTTTCGGCTTTAGTCGGTGGCTCCTTCAAAACAACAAGCCAGGGTTTGCTGCTCGGCTTTACCATTCGTCGCTGGATCAGGATCTCAAGGAGTACGAGAGTACGGGTGGTTCCTCCACCGTGGCTGGCGCACTGCGTTACCTCAAGAAGTCGACAGGCGGAGCCCCGATTATGGCTCGCCCTGTCGTGATCCCCTATCCTGACGATGCCGAGCTCATTAGAAATTACAGAGCCGCTTCGACCAAGGAGTACCTGGCAGCGCCTGCGACCGGACGGAATCCAGATACCGTGGGCGGCTATACAAATTTTCTTAGACATTTTAGTCAGTACCTGCGTCAAAATAACAAGCTTGGGATTGCGGCTCGGATTCACGACAAATCGCTGGATAAAGATGTTGAGAGCTTCAAGGCTGTCTCCTATGGTAATAGGCTAAGTATCAGTTCTGCATTGGCTCACCTCCGGGATATCCTGCCGCGCATTGTGCTCGGGCGCGAAACTGTCCTTTCTGCTCATCCGGCAGACGCAGTCACCAGGCGCGTTGGGGCCGCTGCTGAAGCTGGGCCAGCGGCACCGGCAAGAGCTCCCCAACCCGCCTCGCCAGCAACCGCTAGGCTGCCAGGCACCTACCGCGGCCTTCCACTGGTTGATGTGACCACACTGACTACCAGTTCCTCTGGGGCTCAGATCGGGGCGCTCGATCCGACAGCCCCGTCCAACGTTGCAACGGGGCGGGTGCTCGGCGCCGCCGAATGGCTGAGCGACGCCCATATCCAGAGAGATTACAATTTGCTGGAGGGGCAACTGCAGGGGATCAATCCGGCGCTCGCTGCCCGGACTCGGCTGGTGGATCCTTCCGTATCCCATCTACTGCGACACACGTCGCCGCAAGACGCTCGAGGCATATTGCAGTCCATCTATAATCAAAACAACGCCACAGCCGACTTCCTGTTCTTGCCAGTGAATAATGGCACGGCTACTAGCCCCGGCACCCATTGGTCGCTGCTGCTCGTTGATCGCCGCGACCCGGAAAGGCGGTTCGCCTATCACTACGACTCCCTCCAGCGAGAGGGATATAACGACGTGCCTGCAAAACAGCTCGCAGGACTGCTGAATGCCACCTTGGCGCCAGCCCCCATGGCCAGACAGACGAACCATTATGATTGCGGCGTATTTGTCCTGGAGGGCACGTGGGCGCTGGTTGAACGATTGGTGAAAGGGCAGCGGCCAGACCACGAGCCGCTGCCCCTCGACAACCTCGTTGCCGATCGGCAGGCGCTGCAAGACCGGCTAAGGAGGCGCTTGCCGCACGAGGAAGAGCCGCGGCAGCTGCTGGAGGATGAACCCGCCTCCCCACCGATGATGGCATTCGAGCCAGGGGAACTGCGGCAACTGTTGGAAGACGAGCCTGCCTCCCCACCAATGATGGCGTTCGAGCCAGGGGAACTGCGGCAACTGTTGGAGGACGAACCTGCCTCCCCACCAATGATGGCGTTCGAGCCAGGGGAACTGCGGCAACTGTTGGAGGACGAGCCTGCCTCCCCACCAATGATGGCGTTCGAGCCAGGGGAACTGCGGCAGCTGTTGGAGGATGAACCCGCTTCCCCACCGATGATGGCGTTCGAGCCAGGGGAACTGCGGCAACTGTTGGAGGATGAACCCGCTTCCCCACCGATGATGGCGTTCGAGCCAGGGGAACTGCGGCAACTGTTGGAAGACGAGCCTGCCTCCACTTGGGCACAAATCAATTCGACCCCACATGCGCGAGCGGACGGTGTTCATCAGCCAGCCCAGGCGCCGTGGCTCCCTGAACGCAGAAGATAACTTTGCGGAGGAGCGGTCACGCAACTGTCGGCGGCGCCGGGCCTCAGGGTGAATGGAAAGGATGGAGTGGCGGATGGTGTCGCGTGAAGGCGCAACACGCGTGCTGACCGACCTGCATACGTAGGAAGTCGTTCATTGCTCCCAAATCGTATGTGAGGAACATTCCTGTCCCGGCTGCGCCGCGCGATGCTAGGTCGCGTTGTTCAGCGGGCCAAGCCGATGACACCTACGAAGCTACTGATCGGGCAGATCGCCGTTGTGTGCGCAATTGTCATTATCGGCGTATGGACGGCAACCCAATGGTGCGCTCAAATGCTGACCTACCAGACGCCTCTCGGCGCACCATGGTTTCTCTTCGCCGGCTGGCCAATCTACAAGCCGTGGAAGCTGTTTGAATGGTGGTTCCACTTCGATGCTTATGCGCCGGAGGTCTTCGACAAAGCCGGTACGCTTGCAGGCGCCAGCGGATTCCTGGGTTGTGCCGCCGCAATCGCTGGCTCGCTTTTGCGCGCGCGACAGCGCGGGTCGGTTACGACCTATGGGTCTTCACGGTGGGCCACGACTCATGAGGTCGAGACGGCAGGGTTGTTACGGCCGGCGGGCGTTTTCCTCGGTAGGCTGAACGATCGCTATCTGCGCCATGACGGCCCGGAGCACGTCATGGCATTTGCGCCGACGCGTTCGGGCAAGGGCGTGGGGCTGGTTGTTCCAACGCTACTTTCCTGGACCGGGTCTGCCATCATTCATGATATAAAAGGCGAAAATTGGCAGTTGACCTCCGGCTGGCGGTCGAAATTCTCGTACTGCCTTCTGTTCAATCCGACCGACCCGAGATCGGCACGCTACAACCCGCTGCTGGAGGTGCGCAAAGGCCCAGATGAGATCCGGGACGTTCAAAACATCGCCGACATCCTCGTCGATCCCGAGGGCGCGCTGGAGCGACGGAACCACTGGGAGAAGACCAGCCATTCACTCCTAGTTGGCGCCATTTTGCACGTGCTCTACGCTGAAGAGGACAAGACGCTGGCCCGCGTCGCCACCTTCCTGTCGGACCCGCAACGCTCGTTTGCCGCAACGCTACGGCGGATGATGACGACAAACCATCTCGGGACGGGGCATAACCCTCAGGTCCATCCCGTAGTGGCCTCGGCGGCTCGCGAACTCCTGAACAAGTCGGAAAACGAGCGCTCAGGCGTCCTCTCGACCGCCATGTCCTTTCTCGGGCTTTATCGTGATCCAACGGTCGCGGCGGCCACTTCGTCCTGCGACTGGCGCATCGCTGACCTAGTGGATGGAGAGCGACCGCTGTCGCTCTATCTGGTCGTGCCGCCTTCGGATATCTCGCGCACCAAGCCTTTTGTGCGACTGATCTTGAACCAGATCGGCAGGCGGTTGACGGAGCGTCTGGAGGGGGACCCGAAGAAGAGCCGTAAGCATCAGCTGCTCATGATGCTGGACGAGTTTCCGGCGCTCGGTCGCCTCGACTTCTTCGAAACGGCGCTCGCCTTCATGGCAGGTTATGGCATTCGCTCCTATCTGATCGCACAATCTTTGAACCAGGTTTCAAAGGCCTATGGCGAGAACAATGCTATTCTCGACAATTGCCACGTGCGAATTGCCTTTTCCTCCAATGACGAACGCACGGCCAAGCGCATCTCGGATGCCCTCGGCACCGCAACCGAACTTAGGTCGATGCGCAACTATGCGGGCCATCGGCTTGCGCCCTGGCTTTCACATGTCATGGTGAGCCGCCAGGAAACCGCGCGCCCGCTCCTGACGCCAGGCGAGGTGATGCAATTGCCGCCGTCAGACGAATTGGTCCTGGTTTCTGGGTTGCCGCCGATCCGCGCCAAGAAGCTGCGCTATTATCAGGATCAGAATTTCACAGATCGGGTGCTGCCTGCGCCGGTGCTGCACGACGGACCCTATGCGGACTGCCCTGCATCACGCCCGGACGGCTGGACTGGACAAGTGTGCAGCGTCGATAGCCGACTTGCTGCGGACGAGGAAAGCGCCGACGCGCCAGTTGAAGACGAGGGAGGCGTTCAGCAGCAACGCCATCCAAGCCTGCCCGAAGAAGACGTTGTTGTCTCTCAAGAGCCCGATCAGGCCGATCTGTACAAGCCCGCAGACGATGACAGCGAAGCGCTCGCGGACAAGCGTGTCATGGATCGGATTTCCACTGCGGCCCGCGTCTACGGTATCAACGAGGGCAGGGGCGACGATGTCATTCCCGGCTTCTGAAGTCCGCTGAGTTGCAGAGCGCACCTCAGCGTAGATAACGGCCATAAGCAATTTTGAGCGTCTGGCCGATGCTTCTCCCGTCGCCGGCGCAACGCCGGGCCGTCGGAACGATCCGCATGAAGCCGCACCGCATTCGCCATCAGTTTCTGCTTGAGCCGGAGCTCAGCGAGAAACTGGACAACCTCAGTCGCGATCCGTCAACGACCAAATCAGCGATCGTGGGGAAGGCGATCGAGGCGTTCATCGAGCGGCGTGGCGAGAGCGAGTTCGATCGGCGCTACGGCGTAAGGCTTGACCGGCTCTCCCGCGATCTTGCCCACGTCAGGCGCGATTCCGAGGTGATCCTGGAGAGCCTGGCGCTCTTCATCCGCTTTTCGATCACCCTTCACGCCCACACGCCGGTCCCGGATCGGGCAACGCAGGCTATTGCCCAAGAGCGTTTCGAGAAATTCGTTGAGAAGGTCGGCCGCCAGATCGCTTCCGGCAAAAAGTCGCTTAGCAAAGACAATGGTGGGGGAGGGGAAGGATGAGCTCTCATCCCGAGGCCGACCACCGGCGGCGTGTCATGCTGCGCACCGCCATGGGTCCGGCAATCACCGAAGCCCTGGCCGATCCGTCCGTCATCGAGGTGATGGTCAATCCCGACGGCGCGCTGCGACTCGACCGGTTAGGCGAAGGTCGGGTCGATACCGACGTTCACATGCACCCGTCCGAGGCAGAACGTATCATCCGCCTGGTTGCTTCGCACGTGCGCGCCGAGGCGCACGCCGACAACCCGATCGTCAGTGCCGAATTGCCGTCTGGCGAACGCTTCGAAGGCCTGCTGCCACCTGTGGTGTTGGCGCCATGTTTTGCCATCCGCAAGCCCGCCGCGAAAGTCTACACCCTGGCCGACTATGTTGCCGAACGCATCATGCTGCCGCTGCAGGCCGATGCGCTGAAAAAGGCCGTCCGCGAGCGGCGCAACATGCTGATCGCCGGCGGCACTTCCTCGGGGAAGACAACACTCGCCAACGCTCTGCTGGCTGAAGTCGCCGAATGCGACGATCGGGTGATCCTGATCGAGGACACACGCGAACTGCAGTGCGCGGCCAGGGACTGCGTTGCCCTGAGAACAAGGCGGGGCTCGGTCACCCTTGCCGATCTCGTGCGCTCGACGCTGAGGCTCAGGCCGGACCGCATCATCGTGGGCGAGGTGAGGGGCGCGGAAGCGCTCGACATGCTGAAGGCATGGAACACCGGGCACCCAGGCGGCATCGCTACCGTACACGCCAATTCCGCGCGCTCGGCTCTCTATCGCATTGAGCAACTCGCCCAGGAAGCGGTGGTCACCGTTCCCCGCCGGCTCATCGCTGAGGCGATAGATCTGATCGTCTTCATAGCGGGACGCGGCTCGTCGCGCCACATCGACGCAATCGCCGAGGTCACCGGTCTCGACGGCAGCGGCGATTACGCCGTTGCCCCGCTCACGCTTTCGCAACTCCAGCAGCTTTGAAAGGCCTTCCTCATGCGCAAGAAGCTTCGCTTTCTTTCGTCCACAGCGCTCGCGTTTCTTATCACGGCCCCGGTTTATGCCGCCGGCTCCGGCATGCCGTGGGAGCAGCCGCTGCAGCAGATCCTGGAGTCCGTGCAGGGACCGGTCGCCAAGATCGTTGCGGTGATCATCATTATCACCACCGGCCTGACGCTTGCCTTCGGCGACACCGCCGGTGGTTTTCGGCGCCTGATTCAGATCGTCTTCGGTCTGTCGATCGCCTTCGCGGCATCGAGCTTCTTCCTCTCCTTCTTCTCCTTCGGTGGTGGGGCGCTCGTCTGATGGCCGCCGGGGAGCAGCATATCGAGGGCTTCGCAGTACCGGTCCACCGGGCGCTGACCGAGCCGATCCTGCTCGGCGGGGCTCCGCGCGCGGTGGCGATCCTCAACGGTACAGTGGCCGCGGCCATTGGCTTCGGCTTGCAGCAATGGATTGCTGGTCTGGTGCTTTGGATCGCAGGCCACTCGTTAGCGGTGTTTGCCGCAAGACGCGATCCGGACTTCGCCAGCGTGCTTGTGCGCCACCTACGTCTGAAGGGGTGGCTTGCATGCTGAACCTTTCGGAATATCGAAGCAAAGCCGACCGGCTTGCCGACCATCTACCCTGGGCTGCCTTGGTGGCGCCCGGCATCGTGCTCAACAAGGACGGCAGCTTTCAGCGGACGTTGCGGTTCCGCGGCCCGGATCTCGAAAGTGCGACGGAGGCTGAACTCGTCGGCATTTGCGCCCGGGCGAACAATGCTCTCAGACGCCTTGGCTCTGGCTGGGCATTGTTCTTTGAGGCCGAGCGCACAGAAGCGCTGGGCTATCCGAACTCGCATTTTCCTGACGCCGCGTCGTGGCTGGTCGAC
This sequence comes from Mesorhizobium sp. WSM4308, assembly GCF_002294905.1. Taxonomy (NCBI): domain Bacteria; kingdom Pseudomonadati; phylum Pseudomonadota; class Alphaproteobacteria; order Hyphomicrobiales; family Phyllobacteriaceae; genus Mesorhizobium; species Mesorhizobium sp. WSM4308. Next base: position 56,342 of record NZ_NSFW01000028.1, read on the forward strand.
GAAGAACGCCGCGCTGCTTTCGAGGGGAAGGTAGCGCACTACGAGAGCCGCTATCATCTGACCTTGGTGTTTATGCCACCGCCGGACGCCCAGGCGCGCGCAGAAAGCACGCTCGTCGACTCTCATTATTCCCGAGGAGAAAGAGACTGGCGCCAGGATCTGGCGAGGTTCCGTGACGAGACCAACCGCGTGCTCGATCTCTTCTCGGGTTTCATGTCCGAAGTACGCGTCCTCGATGATGCTCAGACGTTGACCTACCTCCACGGCACGATTTCGCCTCGTCGCCATCCTATCATGGCCCCGGAAACGCCGATATATCTGGATGCAATCCTGGTCGATGCGCCGCTTACCGGTGGCCTGGAGCCGATGCTGGGTGAGCAGCATCTTCGCACACTGACCATCCTCGGCTTTCCGAACCTCACCCGGCCCGGAATCCTCGATACCCTCAATCATCAGGATTTCGCCTATCGCTGGATGACGCGCTTCATTCCGCTCGAGAAAACGGAAGCCACGAAGACGCTGACGCGATTGCGCCGGCAGTGGTTTGCCAAGCGCAAATCGATCGTGGCAATCCTACGCGAGGTCATTACCAACGAGCCGGTCCCGCTTGTCGATAGCGATGCCGACAACAAGGCGCTCGATGCCGACGAAGCCCTTCAGGCATTGGGCGGTGATCATGTGAGTTTCGGCTATCTCACCACCACCGTGACGGTGTGGGGCGAGGATCGCCAAGCCGCTGCAGAGAAGCTTCGCGCGGTCGAGCGCATCATCAATGGGCTCGGCTTCACCACGATCCGAGAAGGCGTCAATGCGGTCGAGGCTTGGCTCGGCTCATTGCCTGGCCATGTCTACGCTAACGTTCGCCAACCGCTCGTTCATACATTGAACCTTGCCCATCTCATGCCGCTGTCGTCGGTTTGGGCCGGTCCTGCGACAAACGAGCATCTCGCGAAAGTCACCCAAACCGAAGCGCCACCGCTTTTCGTTGCCGAGACCAGTGGGTCGACACCGTTTCGGCTTTCCACCCACGTCGAAGATGTCGGCCACATGCTGGTTGTTGGTCCGACCGGCGCCGGCAAGTCGGTTCTGCTTGCTCTGATTGCTCTGCAGTTCAGGCGCTACGCCGGCGCCCAGGTTTATGTCTTCGACAAAGGCAATTCGGCCCGTGCTGCAACACTTGCCATGGGTGGAGAACACCACGCGCTAGGAGCGGACGGTTCCCTTGCCTTTCAGCCACTGCGCAGCATCAACGACCAGGCTAGCCGAAGCTGGGCGGCCGAATGGATCGCCAGCCTTGTTGCCCACGAGAACGTCACCGTCACGCCGGAGGTGAAGGAGGCTATTTGGTCAGCGCTGGCCAGCCTTGCCACCGCGCCGGCGCAGGAACGCACACTGACCGGTCTTTCGGTCCTGCTTCAATCCAATGCGCTGAAGACCGCATTGATGCCCTACACGCTCGACGGTCCCTTCGGCCGCCTGCTCGATGCCGATCATGATGGGCTGGCCTTGTCGGATGTGCAGTGTTTCGAGACCGAGGAGTTAATGCACAGCCAAAGCGCTTTGCTGCCGGTGCTTACCTATCTGTTCCAGCGACTTGAGGAACGGTTCGACGGACGGCCCACGCTGATCATGCTCGACGAGGCGTGGGTCTATCTCGACAATCCGCTGTTCGCCGCCCGCATCCGCGAATGGCTGAAGGTGCTGCGAAAGAAGAACGTGTCGGTTGTCTTCGCTACGCAGTCGCTGGCTGATATCGCGGGCTCTGGCATAGCGCCGGCAATCATCGAAAGCTGCCCGCAGCGCATTTTCCTTCCCAATGATCGTGCCGTGGAACCCCAGGCGCGCACAGCCTACGAGCGCTTCGGTTTAAGCGAGCGGCAGATCGAATTGATCGCCCGCGCCACGCCGAAGCGTCAGTATTATCTGCAATCGCGCCGCGGCAACCGTCTGTTCGAGCTCGAGCTTGGCCCCATCGCTCTTGCGCTTTGCGGTGCTTCCGATCCGGCCACGCAGACTCTGATCGACAGGATCATGTCCGAAGACGGGCAAGGCAGCTTTGCCTCGCAGTTCCTGATCGCGCGCGGCCTCGATTGGGCCGGCGAACTTCTCAAGCAATTCCCTCAACCAGACAAGGAGCAATTCTCATGATGCGGCGACGCCTTCTCTCCGGCCTGATCACCGTTTCCCTGATCGCCAAGCCTATGGCCGACTATGTGCAGCCCGCCTACGCCCTTATCGTGTTCGATCCGTCCAATTATGCGCAGAACGTGCTGACGGCCGCGCGCGCATTGGAGCAGATCAACAACCAGATCCAGTCGCTGCAGAATCAGGCGACCATGCTGCAGAACATGGCGCGCAATCTTCAGCGTCTGGATTTCTCTTCCGTTGGCCAACTCACCGGTTCGCTCCATCGCATCGACGGCTTGATGGACCAGGCGAGTGGCCTCAGCTTTGATCTGGGCAAGCTTCAAGACCAGTGGCGCAGCCAATATCCGGAAAGCTACGACGCCACGATCAAAGTCAGCGATGTGGCGAGTGCTGCGCGGGAGCGTTGGCAAACCGCCATGCAGGCGTTCCGCCAGACCATGGGTGTCCAGTCGCAAATCGTCGAGAACGTCCGCGCCGACGGCGATCTGCTCGCCGATCTCGTCAACCGCAGCCAAGGGGCGGCCGGTGCGCTTCAGGCAAGCCAGGCCACCAACCAGCTGATGGCGCTTTCGACAAAACAGCAGATGCAGATCCAGACGCTGCTCGCAACGCAGTTTCGAGCTGAGGCCGAGGATGCCGCCCGCAAGGCCCAGTCAGACGAAGCCGCCCGCGAGATGACGAAGCGATTCTTGGGTACCGGCTCGGCTTATCCCGGCAATTAATCACGAGTTCATCACGACGAGAAAGGCAGCGGCATGAACGACCTTGGCGTCATCGATCGCTTCATGGAGACCTTCATCCGCTACATCGACAGCGGGTTCGGTCTGCTATCGGGCGACCTCGCCTTCCTCACTACCATTCTGATCGGCATTGACATCACACTTGCCGGCCTGGCGTGGGCGCTCGGCGACGAAACCAGCGTTCTCGGCCGGCTTGTCCGCAAGGTGCTCTATGTTGGCGTCTTCGCCTTCATTCTGAACAATTTCAAGAACCTCGCCGATATCGTTTATCGTTCTTTTGCCGGTCTCGGGATTAAGGCGTCGGCCGGCAATCTGTCGGCAGACAATCTCTTGCGCCCGGGCCGCATTGCCGCGACCGGTTTCGAAGGTGCTTGGCCAATGCTTGACCAAGCCAGTCAGCTCCTGGGCTTCCCGGAAATCTTCGGCAACGCACTGACCATCTTCGTGCTGCTGATGGCCTGGTTCCTGGTCATCATCGCCTTCTTCATCCTTTCCATCCAGCTTTTCATCACCATCCTTGAGTTCAAGCTCACCACGCTGGCAGGTTTTGTTTTGGTTCCATTCGCACTTTGGAACCGTTCAGCGTTCCTGGCCGAACGCGTGCTCGGCCATGTTATCTCGTCAGGCATCAAGGTGATGGTGCTCGCCGTCATTGTCGGTATCGGCTCCACGCTCTTCGGGGAGTTCGCTTCCGCATTGCAAGGCAAGGAGCCGGATCTTGCCGGTGCCATGTCCCAGGTACTGGGCGCACTGGCATTGCTTGGCCTTGGCATTTTTGGGCCGGGGATCGCGTCGGGTCTTGTCTCAGGCGCACCGCAGCTTGGGGCGGGCGCCGCCCTCGGCACGACCGCGGCGGCAGCGGGTGTATCACTCGTTGCTGGAGGCACAGCATTTGCTGGCGCGCGTATGGCAACCAGCGGCGGTGTCGCCGCCATCCGAGCCGGCACAACAATGGGATCGGCTGCTTCCACGTCATGGCAGATCGGGCGCGCAACCTCGCCCGACGCTGGCCTCTCCGGTGTGGCTGCTGGAATGCATGGTGTAACCAGTGCAGCTGGCGGCGCCGCTATACGCATAGCGCGATCCGCCACTGCAAGTGTTGGGCGCAACGCCGATGCCGGGCGCGATGCCGCGTGGACCGCGACCGGCGGCACGCCGACAGCGCCAATGACCGAACGCTCTGCCGGTTCGGCCACTGTTTCGGCGCCGACGTGGGCAAGGCGCCTACGTTCTGAACAGACCGCCCGTGCAAATCGCCACGCTGCCATGCAAGCTGTCCGAGACGGAGACCGGCCGGGAGGCAGCGCCACCCCCTCTCTCAACGACAAGGATGACTAGATGCTCTTCAAGCGACCCGTGCACCGTTACGGCAAAACACCCGAACCGGTCACGCCGTATCAAAAAGCCGCCCAGCTGTGGGACGAGCGCATCGGCTCATCTCGACTGCAGGCCAGGAACTGGCGGATCATGGCCCTTGGCTGCCTGGCCTTGGCGACCGGGCTTTCCGGCGGACTCGTATGGCAGTCGATGCAAAGCCGTGTCGTGCCTTATGTCGTCGAGGTCGATGGCTTCGGCGAGACGCGCGCCGTCGCGCCGGCGATCCGGAATTATGAGCCCTCGGATGCTCAGATCGCCTGGCATCTCGGCCGCTTCATCCAGAATGTCCGTTCCGTTTCCACCGATCCGGTTTTGGTACGGCAGAACTGGTTGGCAGCGTACGACTTTGCTAGCGATCGCGCAGCGCTCTTCCTCAACGAATACGCCAAGGCGAACGACCCCTTCGGTCAGATCGGAACGCGCAGTGTTTCGGTACAGGTCACCAGCGTGGTCAGAGCCTCCGAAAGTTCATTCCAGGTCAAATGGACCGAGCAGGTGTTTGAGCGCGGAAGCCTTGCCAGCACGATGCGCTGGACTGCGATCCTCACGATCGTGATTCGCTCGCCAAGCAATACGGATCAGCTGCGCAAGAATCCGCTCGGCGTCTTCATCAATGCCATTGACTGGTCACGCGAGCTCGACAGCGCCGTCCCAACCCCCCTTTCTCCGACGGAGTCCACCAATGAAAGGTAAAATGTCACCGATTCGTGCCGTGCTGATCCTATCGGTGTCGGCAGCGGTCGTTTCCGCTTGTGCATCGAAGAAGGTGCCGCCGCCTGAGATTTCCTATGACGCTGCCGACTTCAAACCGGCCGCGATCGAAAAGGCGCCGGAGAGGCCGATTAGAATTGTCGAGGTGCCAAAACCACTGCCGCTGCCTGGCCAAATGCAGCCCGAGCCCGGCAAGGCCGAGGACAAGCGCCCCCCTGAAGAACGCGTCGCTGATGCCAACAAAGCCGCGACCCAGCAACCCACCAAGTACGGGTATGTTAATGCCGTGCAAGTCTACCCCTTCACCGATGGCGCGCTTTATCAACTCTATGCCGCGCCGGAGCGCGTGACCGACATCGCTCTGCAGCCGGGCGAGAAACTAACCGCCGTGTCGGCTGGCGACACCGTGCGCTGGGTCATTGGCGATACCGCAAGCGGCACCGGTGACAATCAGCGCACCCATGTTCTGGTAAAACCCTTCGCGCCGGGTCTTGCCACCAATGTCGTCATTACGACGGACCGGCGGACCTATCATTTGCAGCTTCAAAGCACCGAGAAGACCGCAATGGCGGCAATCTCCTGGACCTACAGCCAAGACCAGATCATCGCGCTTCGCCAGCGCAATGCTCAAGCCGAGGCAGTTACACCGGTCGCGTCGAATATCGCGCTCGAAAACCTTCGCTTTCGCTACTCAATCAGTGGCGACACACCGCCCTGGAGACCGACGCGAGCCTTCGACGACGGCAGCAAGGTCTATATTGAGTTCCCTCGTCGCATAGATCAGGGCGAGGCGCCACCACTCTTCATCGTCGGCGCAGATGGGAGCAGCGAGCTCGTCAACTATCGCGTGCGCGGCAACTATTACATCGTCGATCGGCTCTTCGCCGCGGCCGAACTTCGCCTCGGCACCAAGCGGCAGCAGGTGATCCGCATCAGCAGGATTGACGGCAGGCAACCGCAACGGCGGATCTCGCTCTTTCGCGGCAGCCGGCGAGGTGAGGACTCATGATCGAAAATTCCCGCTCTGGCATCCCGCCGAAACTGGATCCCGAGGAACTGCAGCTTCGGGCCTCTCCCCGCCGCGTGGTGCGGTTCAGGCGCGGTGTGATCATCGCGATCGCAGCGCTCGGATCCGGCGCTGTCTTCGGCGTTACCATGATCGCCCTCCAGGGGCCGGCCCTTCGCATCAGGGATCAGGCGGAAGATCTCTACAACACTGAGCGCAAACCAACCGCCGAGGGGCTCGATACGCTTCCCCATGACTATTCCGGCATGAAGCCGAAGCCTCCCGTCCTTGGGCTACCTTTGCCGGGCGACCTCGGCCGCCCCATCCTCGAGCGGCAGCGCCAGCTCGGCATCGTGCCGGGCCAAGACATCTCGGCCGAGGAGCAGCGTCTAGCGCAGCAGGCGATCGAAGCGCGTGAATCGCGGGTGCTTTTCCGCGTCGAAAATCGAGCTCAAAAGACAGATGTCGGAGAGAGCGTGCAAACTGCTCAGCATCCATTTGAGGCGCTTCCCCAATCCGAAGCAGGACGCGCGTCAGCCTCGGTGGCGGCGGCGGAAGGCGACCAGAACAATCAGCAGCGAAAGCTTGATTTTCTCAGCCAGCGGAGCACTGGCGGGATCTACAATCCGCATGCGCTGCAGACGCCGATCTCGCCATATCAACTGATGGCTGGCAGCGTGATTGCCGCCAGCCTGATCACCGGCATCAATTCCGATTTGCCGGGCCTTGTCGTCGCGCAAGTCACCGAAAATGTGCACGACACGGTCACGGGCAACATATTGCTGATTCCGCAGGGCTCACGTCTTATCGGCGTCTACGACAGCGTCGTCGCGTTCGGGCAAAAGCGAGCGCTGCTGGTCTGGCAGCGCATTCTGCTGCCCGACGGCTCGTCGGCCGAAATCGACAATCTGCCCGCGAGCGACACCGCCGGCTACGCAGGGCTGGAAGACGAAGTCGATTTCCACACTTGGCAGATGATCAAGGGAGTGGCGCTTGCCACATTGCTCGGTGTCGGCACAGAATTCAGCCTCGGCGAAAACGAGAGCGATCTGGTCAAGGCGATCCGGGAATCAGCCCAGCAGAACGCCAGTCGAGCCGGCCAGCGCATCACCGAAAAAAACCTCAATATCCAGCCCACCATCGTCGTCCGCCCAGGTTGGCCACTGCGCGTCATCGTGCACAAGGACATCGTGCTGCGGCCATACGCCAGTTGAGCAGGAGTTATCATGGCTGACCTGAAACTTGGAAAACTTCCGGACCGAACAGCTTCGAAGATCACCATTACCGTCAGCGCGGAGCTGAGCCAAACACTCAAGGAGTATGCTGCACTTTACCGTCAGACCTATGGTCAGTCTGAAACCGTGGCAGAACTCATCCCTTTCATGCTGGCGGCGTTTCTGGAAGGCGACCGAGCCTTTGCCAAGGCCAGAAAGGAACGTCTGCCGACGGAGCTTGCCGGAAAATCGTGACTCCTCCGCTAGGGCAGCTGGAACATTGCCTAGCTGTCGCGACCTACCTGCTCCTCGCGAAGCATAGGATCAAACACCTTGGAATGCAGGTATGCGCAAGAGATGATGTGGAAGGAGATACCGCGCAACAGCCTAAGTTTGCATTTTCGATTTGGTCGGCCGTGAACTATCCGCAAGCCATTGATCTGGCCTGTTGATTGAGGCGGATAGCGGCTTTGGAATTGCAGGATTAGCGGTATTTGGACGCTGTTTTCCTGCAATTCGGTTTTGCGATTCCCTTG
>NZ_NSFW01000029.1:0-48027 GCF_002294905.1 Mesorhizobium sp. WSM4308
CTTCTACAAACGCCTCATCACCAACGGCAAAAAGCCAATGGTGGCCATCGCTGCCGTCATGCGAAAGATCGTCGTCACCTTAAACGCTAGGCTCAGGGACGCCGCCATTCCTCAGAGTTGATGACGACGCGTTGGGTGGCTTCAGCCAATCCCCGATGCCAGGCGCTGAACCAACTCAAACCGCGCGTCCGCCTCCTACTTATCGAACTTCCGGATCGCTTCCGCCGTCACCGGCGTGAAGAAATTCACCAGATTGCCGTCGGGGTCGCGAAACAGCAGCGAGCGGTTGCCCCAGGGCATGGTGGTCGGCTTCTGCACGGTCATGTCCCTGATGAAGTCCGACAGCCTGATGAATTCGGCATCGACATCGCCGACGCGGAATTCGAGGATGGCCGTGTGGTTGTCGGCGGGGCGGGCGACGTCACCGCCGAACAGCATCAAGGTGCGCGTGCTGCCGATCGCTACCGTGCCGGAAGGTGTCGCGAGTTCGGCGAAATCCTCCGTGTAGACCGTCAGCGGCATGCCGGTGATCTCGCCGTAGAAGCGCACGAGGCGCTGAACGTCCGAGGTGATGATGCGGACAGAGACGAAATTCATTATGGGCTCCTTGATCGCTGAAGCCACGGCCGGGCTCCCGGCCGTTCTATAGGCCAGGCCTCCTGCCAGCTTTCCGTCAGGAGTGGAGGCGACGGCTACGCTTCCGGTCCGGACCAGACCGGCGGCAGGCCGAAGGCGGCGAACAGGGCAGGGCCGAGCGGGGCGACATAGATCGTCAGCGAGGCGATAGCGCCATCGGCCGGCTCGATGACATGCAGCGATTGCGCGCGCCATTCGGACTCCTGATGGCGCCGGGCATAGATCGCGACCGCCGGCTGGCCGTTGGCCCGTGTCGCCACGGCGCGGTAGCCGGCGAAATTGCCCCACACGGTTTTGAAGAAACCGAGGATTGCCTGATGTCCCTGGTACCAGTCGCGCCATGGCGGCATGTGGTAGGTGGCGTCCTCGCGCAGCAGCGCGATGAAGCCGTCGAGATTGGCGGCCTGCCAGGCGCTGATATAGCGTTCGAGCAGCGCACCTTCCTCTCGGTTGGGCTGCGATCGCTGCTCGGGCCGTCCCCCGGGATAGCGCTCGCCAAGCGTCGCGCGCGCCCGCTGCAGGGCGCTGTTGACCGAGGCGGTCGAACCGCCCAGCAATTGCGCGGTCTCCAGCGCCGACCAGCCCAGCACGTCGCACAGCAGGAGGGAGGCGCGTTGCCTCGGCGGCAGTAGTTGGATGGCGGCGACGAAGGCCAGCCGCACGGCCTCATTTGTCTCGTAGCGCGCATCCGGGCCGGGCTCGCCATCGACAAGGTCCGGCAGTTCGGCGTCGGGGTAGGGCTCCAGCCAGGAGAGTTCGACCGCCGGCCCGGCGGCTGCGCGCCCTTCGCTCGGCGGCCGCGCGGGCATTTCGAGGACGTGGTGGGCCGACGACCGCGCCTTGATGGCGTTGAGGCAGGCGTTGGTGGCGATCGTGTAGAGCCAGCCGCGCGGCGAGCCGCGCCCGTCGAATTGCGCGCGGCCGCGCCAGGCCTTGAGGAACGTCTCCTGGACGAGATCGTCGGCCTCGTGCAGCGAGCCCATCATCCGGTAGCAATGCAGCTTCAGCGTCCGGCGGTGGGCCATCGTCAGGCGTTCGAAGGCAGGCCGATCGAGGATCGGCCCGCCTGTCGGGCTCAGCGGCTCAAGCGGGCCGGGAGCGTCTGTCATGTCGAGCCTGCCATGCGGAGTTCGTCTCGCATCCTGCGCGCCTCATGCCGCCGCGGCAAGGCCGCTGCCGCTCACCGTGAAGGCGATGCCTGGCACTTTGCCGCCGGCGAGCGCCACCACGGCGCGCCCGACATCGGCGGGCGTCTGCACATCGCTCAGGCTGGCCAGGAAATCCGCCGGGCTGATGCCGAGATAGGCGGAGATGCTCGCAATGCCGTGCTGGCCGACGCCGGTGCCGGCCATGATGCGCAGCGGCGCCAGTGCCATGAAGCGCAGGCCAAGGCCAAGCCGGTCGGCCTCCTTCTGGCTGTGGGCGGCAAGGAACATCTGCATCTGCTTGGCACCGGAGTAGCCGCCGGAGTTCGGCGGTCCGCCGCTGAATGCCGCGCCGCTGGAGATCAGCACCACGCGGCTGCCCGGCTTCAACCGGCCCTGAAGTGCTGCCCTGCAGAACAGGAACGATGCCTTGACGTCCGTCTCCCAATTCGCCGAGAAATCGTCCCAGCTCTGGTCCTGGATGGAGGCTGACGGCGCGAAGGCGCCGGCGCAGATCACCAGCACATCCGGCTGCAGCGCGGCGAACACCCTATCGGGCGCTGCGTCCTGCGTGGCGTCGGCGGCCAGCGTCCTGACTCCGGACGCTTCCCAGGCGAGCTCCTTCAGGGCTTCCGCGCCGCGGGCGACGGCAAGCACATCTGCGCCCTCGCCGAGCGCGGCTTCAACGATCGAGCGGCCGACACCCCGGCTGCCTCCGACCACGACGACATTTTGACCTTGCAACGATCGCATGGATCACCTCACTGTTCCGGCCCGGACAATTCCGGCGCCTATGGATGAGGACAGCGCGGGCGGGTGGAAATCATCGGTGGGGCGGCGAAAATCTTTCGCGGGCGCGGATCAGGCGGCTCTCATTCGTGAACATTGTGGCTAATTAAACGTGCAGTGGTCGCCGTACGGAACGTCCGCTAACGCGCTCCTTGCAGACGGCCAACTAGTTCTGTGCAAGAGCCGACTGAAAGTCCTTGGTGCTGTTGCGATTGGGATAGGGCTTGTCCGGCACCGGCACTTCGAGATGCAGGCAGAGCGGCTTCCACCCATCTCCGAGATTGTGGACCAGCAGCCGACTAGGCGGCACAGTCGCAATGACCGCCCTTACGTTGGCCTCGTAGACGGCTATGGCATTGGCGCGATCGTGCGGCCGGCCGTCGAAGACTTGCCTGGAGATCAGGGCAAGACCCAGCGATTCCTGATCCGTGCTCTGGCTGATACTCGCGAGGATCGTTTTCTCGAAGCTTGCCCACCAGCTTTCCGGAGATCGGTATGTCAGGATGACCCGGGCATTCGGATAGAACTCAATCAGATCACGCCAATAGTGCGCCGAGGGCCAGTCGATGCAGGACGCGTAGCCCGCGAACAGCTGGTTCCAGTCTGGCGCCGCGCCCTTCGCCAGCGCACGCCAAAGCCGCTTCTGGTCTTCATTGCCCATGACTTCGGACATGTGGTGACAGGGGCCGAAGCCAAGGATCGTCAGCGCCTCGCGCATCGAGTCCGTTCCTGTCCGGCCAAAGCCCGTTCCGATCACCCTTATCGCCATTATTCCCCGCGTTCAGGCCTACAGCCAGATGGCTGCATGCGGACTCATTTCCCGGGGTCGGAGTTCCATATGTCCCGGTAGAGCTTCCAGCCTCCGTCCTGACCCTTCCTCCAGACCACGACATACTTCCCGGCGGCATCCACCAGCTTCGAATCCTTGCCCGGCGCCTTGAGGGAGAAACTCCCGGACTCGAACGCAAAATCTCCGCTTTCCTGGACATCAAGCGTCGTGAGCGTGAGCTCCGATATGCCCATATCCATCGCGCCCTGCCATAGCTTCTGGATATTCTGGCGGCCGTCGACCCGCGCCATATCCGGCGGGAATGCGGCCGCATCATCCGTGTATTTCGAGGCAACCCCGGCCGCATCCTTGCTGTTGTACGCCTTCACGAACTCGGCATTAGCGGCTTCGATGGCTTCTTTCGCAGGCTGGGCCTGAGCAGATCCCATGCAGAGTGACGTGAAAACGACGGCCAGCAGACAATGCTTGAAAGTCATTTCATCCTCCCGTGTTCCGGTTTCTGGTTACCAGTTTCTCCACGGCGGCGAGCGATCGCCGGAATGGTCGCGAGCCGCATACCAATCGCGGTTCCAGTCTTTAATTTAACATTTACTAATATACCGTGCAAATAGTGACTACCGACCGTGAGAGGCCGTCTATCAGGCGGCGGACAACCCCAACGACGTCACCGTGACCCATGATTTCGCCAGTGTCGCCGAGGCACAGGCCTTCATCAAGAACCCAAAATTGAAAGAGGCGATGGCAAGCGCCGGCGTGGTCGGCGCGCCAAGCATGTGGATCACCAACAAGGCGTGATGGGCCGCCGGTCCATCTCCTCGCTCTGGCGCAAACTCCCGACGAAAAAATGAACCTGGCCGCTTGCGGTCTGGCGGGCGGGACGCACTCAGCCTTCCAGCAACGCCAACTCGTCCGGCGTCAAATGCCGCGCCGCGCCCTTGGCGAGGTCGCCCAGGGGCAAGCGCCCGATGGCGATGCGGATGAGGCGCTTGACCTCGATGCCGTGCGCGGCGAGCAGGCGGCGGATGTGGCGGTTGCGGCCCTCGTCGAGCACGATCTCCAGCCAGGCGGTGCGGCCGCCGCTGCGCAAAAGCGCGATCGAATTGGCGGTCAGGGTCTCGCCATCGACGGTGACGCCCGCGCGCAGCGCCTTCAGCATCGCTTCGTCAAGCACCGTGCTGACCTGGACGTGATAGGTCTTGGGCAGATGCGAGGCCGGGTCCATCAACCGGTTGGCGAAATGCCTGTCGTTGGTCATCAGCAATAGGCCTTCGCTGGCCTTGTCGAGGCGGCCGACCGGCGAGACGAAGGGCAAATCGAGCCCTTCGAGGCAGGCATAGACGGTGTCGCGCTGCTGCGGGTCGTCGCGGGTGGTGACCAGCCCGCGTCGCTTGTTGAGCATGACATAGACCTTGCGCTCGGCAATGACGGGCGCGCCATCGACGACGATGCGGTCGCGGTTCAGGTCGACGCGCAGCGCGGCGTCGCGGACCACCTTGCCGCCGACGCGCACGCGCCCTTCCGCGATCAGCACCTGCGCCTGCGTGCGCGAGCACAGGCCGAGTTTCGACAGCGCGCGGTTGAGGCTGACGCCTGATGGCCTGGCTGTGGGCGATGTCGGTCGTGCTGCCATTCTGCTTCGGGTCGATCCGTTGTATCGGACAGATGGCATGGGAGGCGCGGCAATCGCAAGCGGTGGCCTTGTCCTGGATCCAGGTCGCGGTCGGCGGGTGATGGCATAAGCGGCCGGGCAGGTGGCCGGCCGCTTACACCGCGGTGCCGACCAGCGCGCCGATACCGGCGGTGAGCGCCATGGCGAAGGCGCCCCAGAAGGTCACGCGCAACGTTGCGCGAAGGATGTTGGCGCCGCCCGCCTTGGCGCCGATGGCGCCCAGCAGGGCAAGGAACAGCAGGGACGCAAGAGAGACCGCCAGCACCAGCATCGAGCCCGGCGACACCAGCACCATGATGAGCGGCATCGCCGCGCCCACGCTGAAGGTCGCCGCCGAGGTCAGCGCCGCCTGGATCGGCCGCGCCGTGGTCATGTCCGAAATGCCGAGTTCGTCATGGGCATGCGCGGCCAGCGCATCCCTGGCCATGAGCTGGTCGGCGACCTGGCGGGCGAGGTCCGTCGCCAGGCCGCGCTTGACGTAGATCTGCGCCAACTCCTCACGCTCGAATTCGGGCTGGGTCTCGAGCTCCTGGCGTTCGCGGGCGAGGTCGGCATTCTCGGTGTCCGACTGGGAACTGACCGAGACATATTCCCCGGCCGCCATCGACATGGCGCCCGCCACCAGGCCGGCTATGCCGGCGACCAGAACCTGCGAAGCCGGCGCGGCGGCCGACGCCACGCCGACGATCAGGCTCGCGGTCGAGACGATGCCGTCATTGGCCCCCAGCACGGCGGCGCGCAGCCAGCCGATGCGCGACACCTGGTGGTTTTCGATATGCAGCCGGCTCAATGCTTCTCTCCTGATCTTGTGCCTTCGCCGCCACGCGGCGGGCGCTGTTCAGGCGTTTCTAGCCGCTTTTCAGGAATCCGGTTTTGATCCAGGTCAGAGCCGGGCCGTGCTGGCCCCGTTCACATGCGCGAGCACCCTGCTGGTTGCGGGTAAGGCCGCCATTGTCAAAGCGATGGCGAGTACATGCCGAAGCTGCATGGTCAAATTCCCTGTTGTTCGCGTCGGGGCGGCGTGCGCGCTCAATGCCGCCCGTTGAAGAACGCCGTCAGCACCGGCGCATGCGCGGCGGGTTTCAGCATGTGGTTCTGGCCTGCCAGCGTCTGGTGGCGGGCATTGGGCAGCGCCTGCGCCAACGCCTTGTTGCCATGGCGCATCCATGGCGGGCTTTTCCCGCCATCGGTCACCAATGTCGGCACGCCGAGCGTGGTCCAGCGGGCGGGGTCCAGCGGCTTGCCGAGCTGGTCGCCGGCGACGATGGCGCCGTCGTAAGGCAGCGTATGCGCCACTGCCTTGAGCTTGCGCCAGATCGGCGTCAGCTTCATGACGGCGATCAGCAGGCCGGGCATGCCGACCGATTTGAGGAAGGCGCTCACCGCGTCGCCGCGCCTGTCGTCGGCGATGGCTTGCCGGATCGCTGCCCAGTCGCCTTGCGTCGTCGCGCGGCTGTCGTCGACGATCAGCGGCGCTTCGTAGAGTGCAAGCCTCCCGATGCCGGGCAGGCGGGCTGCCGCCATCAGCGCCAGCATGGCGCCGGAAGACATGCCCCAGACATAGGCTTCACCGCCTGCCGCCCGCAGCACGGCCTCGATGTCATCGACCTCGCGCTCGACCGTGTAGGGCGCGGTGTCGGCGCTGTCGCCACGGCCGCGGCGGTCGTAGCGAAACACGGTGAAATCGCCTTCCAGCGCCTTGGCAAGCGGACCGCTCGGACCCATGGCGCGCGAGCAGAGCGCGCCGTCGACGAGGATGAGCGGATGACCCTGGCCGCGCCGCTCACAGGCGATTGGCGTTCCATCCCGCGACAGCACGGCTTGCGTGGTCGGTTTGGCGTTCTCAGCCAGCATGGTCGGCTCCCTTGCCTATCAGCTGTTCCAGCCGGTCGAAGCTCTGCATCCAGCCGCCGCGCAGGCCGAGCGCCAGCAGGCGTTCGCGGTCGGCGGCAGTCGCCAGCGTCACCTCGAAATGGACATGGGTGCGCGCGCCGTCGGGCGTGAAGTTCACCGTGTGGCGGCTCCGACCCGGCAGCTTGCCGGCCCATTCACGGATTTCAGGATCGGGTTCGTCGCAATAACTCAGCCTGACGTTCTCGACGACTTCGAGATAGCTGCCCTGGTTGCGGTAAAGCGCGCCGCCCGCGGTCAGCATGTCGATGCGCCAGCGGCCGCCGACGCGCACGTCGAGCACGCAAAAGGGGACGGTGCAGTCCCTGATGCCCCACCATTGCGCCACCAGAAGCGGATCGGTCCACAGCCGGAAGACGCGTTCGACCGGCGCGTTGAAGATCCGCTCGATGGCAAAGCTGCGGTCGGCGGTCGCGGGCGCGCTCATTCCGGCCTGTCCGCGCCGTGCCGCAGCAGGTGCTCCATCCGGTCGAAGCGGTCTTCCCAGAGTTTTCTGTAGTCGTCGAGCCAGCGGTCGATGTCGCGCAGCGGCTTGAGTTCGATGCGGCTGAGATGCTTTTGCGCCGCCCGGCTGCGGGTGACGAGGCCGGCCTGTTCCAGCACGCCGACATGTTTGGAGACCGCGCGCACGGTGAGCGCGAAAGGCTGCGCCAGTTCGGCAACCGACGCTTCGCCGTCGAGCAGCCGGGCCAGGATCGCCCGGCGCGTGGGATCGGCGAGGGCGGCGAATGTGTCGTCGAGCGAGACTTGATGAGCCATTACGGAACCAATCAGTTCTGGAACTAGTTGGTTCTATATGTGGTTTTGCCTGAGCCGTCAACGCGCTTTACGGGGCTGGGAGAGCTCGGGGAAATATAGCTTGAAACCCCAGGCTCCCGTCTTTCGTCCGCAATGTCGTCCAGCACGTCGAGCGGGTCGGCCGGCAACTCCAGTTCGGCCGCCGCCAGGTTTTCCCCTGCGGCGGCCTTTTTACGTGCGCAGCACCCGGTAGATCGCGGGGATGACCAGCACCGTCAGCAGCGTCGAGGAGGCCAGGCCGAACAGCAGCGAGATCGCCAGCCCCTGGAAGATCGGATCGGTCAGGATCACCGCCGCGCCGATCATGGCGGCAAGCGCCGTAAGCAGGATCGGCTTGAATCTGATCGCGCCGGCCTCGATCAGCACCTCGCTCAACGGTCTGTCGGGCGACGCCGCATGGCGGATGAAGTCGACCAGCAGGATCGAATTGCGCACGATGATGCCGGCCAGCGCGATGAAGCCGATCATCGAGGTCGCCGTGAACGGCGCCCCGAACAGCCAGTGCCCGCCGAGGATGCCGATGAAGGTCAGCGGGATCGGCGTCAGGATCACCAGCGGAACCTTGAACGAGCCGAACTGGGCGACGACGAGGATGTAGATGCCGAGCAGCGCGACGCCGAAGGCCGCCCCCATGTCGCGGAAGGTCACCCAGGTGACTTCCCATTCGCCGTCCCACAAAAGCGTCGGCCGGCTTTCATCCTCCGGCTGGCCATGCAGCGAGATTGCGGGCTTCTGCAGTCCAGTCCAGTCCTGCGCGTCGATGGCCTTGCTGACGGCGAGCATGCCGTAAAGCGGCGCCTCGAAGCTGCCGGCAAGCTCGGCCGTCACCATTTCGGCGGCGCGGCCATTGTGCCTGAACACCGGGAACGAAGCGCGCTCCGGCGTCACCCGCACGACATCGCCGAGTTCGACCACGCCGCGGTCGCCAGGCAGGACATTGGCCGGAATGGAGGTGGTCAGGAAGCGCTCGTCGAGCGTCCTCTCGCCCTTCGGCCGCTCGATGCGGATCGGGATCGGCTGGCGGCCACCGCCGCGATGCGAATAACCGACGGTCCTGCCCCCATTGAGGATGGCAAGCGTGTCGAAGACGTCGCTTTCCTCGACATGGAAGAACTCCGCATCGTCGGTGGAAATCGTGGCGCGCAGCCGGCGTGCCGGCTGTCCCCAGGAATTGTCGACGTCGACGATGAAGGGCACGGAGCGGAACGCCGTTTCGATCCTGGCGGCGACCTTGCGGCGGGTCTCGCCATCCGGTCCGTAGACCTCGGCCAGCAGCGTCGCCATCACCGGCGGGCCGGGCGGTGGCTCGACCACCTTCAGGCTGGTGCCTGGCGGTGCGGGGATCGTGGCGATGCGCTGGCGGACGTCCAGCGCGATCTCATGGCTGGAGCGGGCACGGTTCGCCTTCGGCAGCAGGTTGAGCGCCACGTCGCCCTGCTGCGGCTCGGTGCGCAGGACGGCATGGCGGACGAGGCCGTTGAAGTTGAAGGGTGCCGCCGTCGCGGCATGTGTCTGGACCGATCGAACCTCCTTCAACTCGAGAACCCTGGCGGCGACGGCCTGCGCCACCGCATCTGTGGCTTCGACGGAAGACCCTTCCGGCAGGTCGATCGTCACCGACAGTTCGGACTTGTTGTCGAAGGGCAGGAGCTTGACCGTGACATGCTCGGTGTAGAACAGCGCGAGCGAGCCCAGGGTCAGCACGCCGACGACGAGCAGGAAGGCCCAGCTCGCCGTCTTCGAGGCCAGGATCGGCCGGGCGACGGCGGTGTAGGCGCGGCCGAGCGGGCCGCCATTGCCATGATCCTGACGGGCATGCACCGGCGCCCGCCCGGCAAGCTTGAGCATCAGCCACGGCGTCACCATCACCGCGACGAAGAAGGAGAAGATCATCGCCGCCGAGGCATTGGCCGGAATCGGGCTCATATAGGGGCCCATCATTCCCGAGACGAACAGCATCGGCAGCAGTGCGGCGACCACGGTCAAGGTGGCGACGATGGTCGGGTTGCCGACCTCCGCCACCGCCTCGATTGCCGCCTGCCGGCGATCGCGGCCGCCGCCCATGGCCCAGTGGCGGGAGATGTTCTCGATCACGACGATGGCATCGTCGACGAGAATGCCTATGGAAAAGATCAGCGCGAACAGCGAAACGCGGTTCAGCGTGTAGCCCATGACGCGCGAGGCAAACAGCGTGAGCAGGATGGTCACCGGAATGACGACGGCCACGACCATCGCTTCGCGGCGGCCGATGGCGACCCAGGCCAGCACGATGATCGAGATCGTCGCCAGGCCGAGGTGGTAGAGGAGCTCATTGGCCTTGTCGTTGGCGGTCTCGCCGTAATTGCGCGTCACGTCGATCGAGATATCGCCGGATATCAGCCCGCCCTGGAGCAATGCGACTCGGTGCAGAATGGCGTCGGCGACGGCGACCGCGTTCGATCCCGCGCGCTTGGCGATGGCGAGCGTGACCGACGGCACGCGCTCGACACCAACGCCGGCCCTGGTGACCGTCGACACCAGCGTATCACCGGCGTCGGCGGCGAAGGCGACGCCGGCCACGTCGCGGACATAGACGGGGCGGTTGTCACGCGAGGTCAGGAGCAGGTTGCCGATCTGGTCGGGCGAGGCCAATGTCTCGCCGGCGACGATGTCGATCTGCTCGCCCTTGTCGCGCACACGTCCGGCGGGAAAGGCCTTGTTGGCGCCCGACACCTTGGCGGCGAGCTGCTGCAGGGTGACACCGTAAAGGGCGAGCTTTTCAGGGTTCGGATTGACGCGGATGATCTCACCGGTGTCGCCGACCAGATAGGTCAGGCCGACATTGTCGATCTTGGCGATCTCGGTGCGCAGTTCGCGCGCGATGCGGGTGAGGTCGTTGGCTGTCATGCGCACGGCTGTCTGCGGCTTCGGCGACAGCGTCAGCGTGACTATGGCAACGTCGTCGATGCCGCGGCCGACGATCAGCGGCTCGGGCACGCCGACGGGAATGCGATCCATGTTGGCGCGCACCTTGTCGTGGACGCGCAGCACGGCAGTGTCCGACGAGGTGCCGACGATGAAGCGGGCGGTGACCATCACCTGGTCGTCTCGCGTCTGCGAATAGACATGCTCGACGCCGTCGATGCCCTTGACGATCGTCTCCAGCGGCTCGGTGATCAGCTTGACGGCGTCGTCGGCCTTCAGCCCGTCGGCGCGCACGAAGATGTCGACCATCGGCACCGAGATCTGCGGTTCCTCCTCGCGCGGCAGCGTGAGCAGCGCCACCAGCCCGAAGGCGAAGGCGGCGACCAGGAATAGCGGCGTCAGCGGCGACGCGATGAAGGCCCGCGTCAGCGCGCCGGCAATGCCGAACGAGGCGGGACCTTTCATGGCGTGACCACGACGTCGCCGGCCGCAAGACCGGTCAGGATCTCGACATAGTCGCCGTCG
Organism: Mesorhizobium sp. WSM4308; assembly: GCF_002294905.1. NCBI lineage: Bacteria > Pseudomonadati > Pseudomonadota > Alphaproteobacteria > Hyphomicrobiales > Phyllobacteriaceae > Mesorhizobium > Mesorhizobium sp. WSM4308. The sequence continues at coordinate 11,168 of NZ_NSFW01000029.1, forward strand.
GCGCGCCGGGACCGCTCGCCTGTTACCACCGCGCGCTCGACACTGCCGCCGCCTGCGGCGACGCGCACGAAATCGATCCCCGAACGGATCTGGATGGCCGAAGCCGGCACCAGCAGCGCGGAACGCTCGGCGACCGGCAGCTCGACCAGGACACGGGCGTCGATGAAATTGGTGTCGAGATCATCGACCTCGACGTCGGCGATGACGCGGCCATTGTCGATCTGCGGATAGATCTTGGCGAGGCGGCCGGGGATCTCCTTGCCGCCGGCATTGATACGGATGGCGGCTCCCTCTTTCAGCGACGCCGCGTAACGCTCCGGAACGGCAACCCGCAGGAACACCCCGCCGCCGCCAATGGTGGCCACGACCTCACCGGCCATGATGACCGCGCCACGCGTCACCGGCACGGTCAGCACGCGGCCGTCGCCGGGAGCAAAGACGTCGCCCTCGGCGCCCTGCTGCACGATCACCGATCGCTGCGCCTCGGTCGCGGCAAGCTGGTTGCGCGCGACGTCGACCTCGGTGCGCAGCTGATCGAGACGCTGCGCGGTCATGACGCCCTTGTCGACCAGCGTCTGGCCACGGGCAAGTTCGGACTGCGCGGTGTCCAGCTGCGCCTGCAGGGCACGAAGCTGGGCGTCCAGAGCGGCGACCTGAAACGCGATCTTGTCGTCCTGGACGGTCGCGATCTTCTGCCCCGCCTTGACCCGCTCGCCCTCCGTGACGGCCAGATCGACGACAAGGCCGCCGATACGGGCGCGCGCCGGAACGGTGTCGCGCGCCTCGACACGGCCATAGACCGCTTTCCATTCGGTCACCGTCGTCGGCACCAGTGTCAGCGTGCCGGCAAGCGTCGGAGAGGCCGCCAACAGCGCGGCGAACAAAAGAGGCAGGCGCATCCGGATTTCCTCAGAACGCGCATCCCGGCTTGATGCCGAGCTTGCGGAAGACCATCGCCGCGGGGCAGAAGCCGGTGAACGCCGACTGCAGCATGTTCAAGCCGACGAACACCGTCAGCCATACGAACAGCGGCGAGACAAAGGCGGTGAGCACGACGGACAGCAGCACCATGATGCCGGCGAAGGCGAGAACGGAACGGTCGAGGGACATTGTCATCTCCATTTGTATATGATGATATCTAAATATAAGAATACAACTACCGACCGCAAGAGGCGGCGTCGAATTTGCGACAGCAACTCTCGCCCGCCGCCGGCTAGCGCCGGTCAGGCTCCCGGCACATCCGCCGATGCCTCGACCTTGATCTGCTTGAGCTTGTCGATCCCAAGCGCCTGCAATGCGAGGCGCTCATAGAAGGGTTCGGACTTGCCGGCCCTTATCTTGTGCAGGAAATACTTCTCGAAACCGACCTTGGCGGTGTGCACCCATTTGCCGGAGGACGACCAGTTGACATTGCGCGGCGGGATCTGCGGCTGCGCCACGAAGGCGACGCCGGAATCGCCGAAATCGGCGAGGCAGACCGCATTCCATGTGCCCTGCGCGTCGGGCTGCTTGCCCTCCACCAGCCGGCCGATGTTGTGCGCCGTTGCCGTGACCATGGATTCGATCATGAAGCCGGTCTTGGGCACGCCGACGGGGACCGGTGTCTTGCCGATCGGCGGGATGGCGACGCAGACGCCGACCGCGAATATTTCGGGGAACGCCGGGTTGCGCTGGTGCTTGTCGACAAGGATGAAGCCGCGCGGATTGGTCAGGCCCTCGATGCCGCGCACCGCCGCCACGCCGCGAAAGGCCGGCAGCATCATGGCATAGGCGTGCGGCAGTTCATGCGCCTGCCTGACCGACCCGTCGTCGGCGAGTTCCTGGATGAACATCTTGCCGGGCTCGACCTTGTCGACTTTGGCGTTGCAGATCCACTTGATGTGATGCTGGCGCATCTCGCTCTCGAGCAGGCCCTTGGTGTCGCCGACGCCGTCGAGGCCGAGATGGCCGATATAGGGTTCGGAGGTAACGAAGGTCATGGGCACGCGGTCGCGCACCCTGGCGTCGCGCAGCGCCTTGTCGAGGATGAAGGTGAATTCGTAAGCCGGCCCGAAGCAGGACGCGCCCTGGACCGCGCCGATGACGACCGGGCCTGGCTTGGCGACGAGCGCGTCGAAGGCGGTCCTGGCCTTGAGCGCGTGATCGATGTGGCAGACTGACTGGGTGTTGTGCTCCGGCCCGAGGCCCTCGATCTCGTCGAAAGCGAGTTCGGGACCGGTGGCGATGACCAGATAGTCGTAGGAGACAGATGAGCCGTCTTTGAGTTCCACCGTGCGCTCGACCGGGTGGACGCGCCTGGCTCCCTGCGGATGAAAACCGATCTTGCGCCGTGCCAGCACCGGAGCAAGGTCTATTTCCACCGCTTGCCTGTCGCGCCAGCCGACGGCGACCCAAGGGTTGGACGGTACGAATGAATAGTGGCTGCCATTGTTGACGACGGAAACCTGGTGTTCCCCGGCCAGTCCGTCGCGAAGCTCGTAGGCCATGATGGTGCCTCCCAGCCCGGCACCCAGGACGACTATATGCGCCATGTTCTTCCTCCGTTGCGGCGTCGCTTTGGCGCAACGCCAACACTGCTGATCCCGCGCGGGATTGGCTGATTTTGCGCCATTGCGACAGGCTGCGACTTGACGCTGATCAAGCACCTTGACGGTGCGAAGCATCGGCATCGATCCATCGACTTGACAGGCAGCCGTGCCAGACTAATATTATTCGTAACTCTTAATATGATAATGTGTTCATATGCGCAATATAAAAATAGCCGAACTGGACAAGCAGGCGCGCGAAGCGTCCGAACTGCTCGCCGCGATGGCAAATGAAAACCGGCTGATGATCCTGTGCCATCTGCTGGACGGCGAGACGAGCGTGAACGAGCTGGCCGAACTGGTTGCGATGAACCAGTCGGCGCTGTCGCAGCAGCTTTCAAAGTTGCGCGCGCTCAAGCTCGTGGATACGAGGCGCGACGCCCAGCAGGTCTACTACCGGTTGGCTTCGCTGGAGGTCGAGCGAATCCTGCAGACGCTCTACGGCATCTATTGCGATCCGCAGACACGGATCGCCAGGGTCGGCAGCCGGTAGTCTGCCGGCCGACAGCGGGAATGCCTTATGCCGCTTGCTCGGCTTCACCGCCGATGCCGTTCAGCACTTTGAGCGCATCGGCCGGCAGGTCGAGTTCGGCCGCCGCCAGGTTTTCGCGGAGATGGCCGACCGAGGAAGTGCCGGGGATGAGCAGGATGTTGGGCGCGCGGCGCAACAGCCAGGCGAGCGCCACCTGCATCGGTGTCGCGCCGAGTTTCCTGGCGACATTGGCCAGCGTGTCCGACTGCAGCGGCGTGAAGCCGCCGAGCGGGAAGAACGGCACATAGGCTATGCCGTCGGCGGCAAGCGCATCGATCAGCGCGTCGTCGTCGCGGTGCGCGATGTTGTACTGGTTCTGCACGCAGACGATCTCGGCGATGCCGCGCCCCTGGGCGATCTGGGTCCCTGTGACGTTGCTCATGCCGATATGGCGGATGAGGCCCTGGCGCTGCAATTCGGCGAGCGTGTTCAACTGCGGCTCGAGCGATCCTTCGGCGGGGCCGTGGATGCCATGCATGGAGCGCAGGTTGACGACCTCGATCACATCAAGCCCGAGATTGCGCAGATTATCGTGCACGGCCTCGGTCAACTCCTTGGGCGACATTGCGGGAAGCCAGGACGCATCGGCGCCGCGCCGGGCGCTGACCTTGGTGACGATGGTGAGGTTGGCGGGGTAGGGGTGCAGCGCTTCGCGGATGATCTGGTTGGTGATGTGCGGGCCATAGAAATCGGATGTGTCGATGTGGTCGACGCCACTGGCGATCGCCTCGCGCAGCACGGCAAGGGCTGCGTCGCGATCCTTGGGCGGGCCGAAGACGCCGGGTCCCGCCAGTTGCATGGCGCCGTAGCCGAGGCGCTTTACGGTGCGGTCGCCGAGTTTGAAGGTTCCGGCCTTGCTGATGTCGGTCATGGTCTCATCTCCTGTGGATCGGCCCAATGTAGACAAAGCGCGCATGCGCGATAATATGGTGCAATCGGCACAACCTGTGCGAAAAGGCGAACAATGGCAGCGGATCTCGGCGACCTACAAGCGTTCATGGCGGTGGCGCGCGCCGGCGGTTTTCGCGAGGCGGCACGGGTGGGCAATGTCAGCGCCTCCAGCCTCTCGGAGACGGTGCGGCGGCTGGAGACCGGGCTCGGCGTGCGGCTGCTCAACCGCACCACGCGCAGCGTCGCGCCCACCGAGGCCGGCGCGCGCCTGCTCGAGCGGCTGGGTCCGGCGCTCGGCGAAGTCGAGGCGGCGCTCGACGTGGTCAACGGCTTTCGCGGCCGCCCCGCCGGCACGCTGCGGCTCAACGTGCCGGTCGTCGCGGCGAAACTGGTGCTGCCGCGCCTGTTGCCGCCTTTCCTCGCCGCCTATCCCGACATTCGCGTGGAAGTGACCGCCGAGGACAGTTTCGTCGACATACTGGCGAGCGGCTGCGATGCCGGCATCCGCTATGAAGAGCGGCTGGAGCAGGACATGATCGCCGTGCCGATCGGCCCGCGCCGGCAGCACTACGCCACCGCCGCCGCACCGGCCTATCTCGACCGGCACGGCCGGCCCGAGCATCCGCGCGACCTGCTCCGTCACGCCTGCCTGCGCGGCCGCTTCGCCAGCGGCCTGACGCCGCCCTGGGAGTTCGAACGCGACGGCGAGGTGGTGAGCGTCGAGCCGACCGGCCCGCTGCTGGTCAGCACCGGCACGGCCATGGCGCTTGCGCTCGAGGTGGCGGTGGCCGGCGGCGGCATCGTCTCGCTGTTCGAGGACTGGCTGCGCCCCTATTTCGACGATGGCCGGCTTGAGCCGGTGCTGGAGCCCTGGTGGCAGGAATTCTCAGGCCCGTTCCTCTACTATCCCGGCCGGCGGCTGACGCCGGCACCGCTCAGGGCGTTCATCGACTTTGTCGGCACGATGCGCTGGGGCTGATGGGAATACATCCCACGCTTCACGCACAATTTGGGCGAAAGAGCGAAGATGGCTGGCGGAAGCCCCGCCGAGATGAACGGTGGCTCACCTGGCATGATCAATTGTCGAAGACCTTAGCAGTCCTCAACGGGGCGTCGACGGCCAAAGCCGCATTCTTCGGACGCATCGATTCGAGTACATCTCCGCCCGGTAGATCGCTCTGATAAAGTGCTCTTGAGTGTACGGCCACGACCTCCATCGGGGTGCTGGTATCGGCCGGTTTGAATAGAGCGCTTCCACTTGCGTTGCCGAGCGACTGGCAAAAATGTCCGATCGAACGTTTCCCAAGTTTAAACAAAGCCGCGTCCGTGTCAGTATAATGGATCACCAGACAGGTGGGCGATCCATCAAAACGAAAGGCCTGGCGCCAAGTCCCGGTTTCGATGAGCTCATGGTCATAGGGAATTGGCTTGTTTTCAAGCCGCGCCTTCAGTTGTATTGCGTTGACCGCCAATCGCTGAAAGCCGGCAAGAACAACATGGTCGAAATCCTTGGGCGCTGCCAGTTCAATTCGAGATTTCGGATCGTTCTCGGTGTCAAGAACCAATACCAAGGCATCGGTATCCAAGTCGTCCAGATCGGGGTTGCCGCTCAGGAATCTTGGCAAGTCTCCCATCTGTACAGCGTCCCATCCGCCGCCGGCGACCGACAGTTCCAGTCTTTTGACCGCGAAGGCGGGCGTGGTCATCGACATGGGTATGTAACCTAACCGCACATTCGCCCCGAGGCCACTGAGCCCGGCCAAGCAATGTTTCGCGGTAAGGACGCGAGCGTTGGTTATGGCAGCACCAGAGCAGAGGATTCTTTGTCTCTGCGGTTGCGAGGTGTCAAAAGCGTAAATAACCCCAACGTGTTCGTTGATCGTTTGAGTGATATCGTCGGCAACCGTTCCGAAACAACTTGATATGTACGCGTTGTAGGTTTCCGCGCACCGTTTTGCCAGTTTCATCTGTTGCGCCGTGAGGTCATCTTTCTGGCCGCCGAATAGGCATATCTCGCTAAAACCGTCGATGAGATTTTTCGAAATTCCACCATAAGATACCTCCCGCCGCAAGGTCCGGACAGCTTCGCCACAGTCTGCGGCCGAAGACTTCGCGGATGGTGTCGACAGGTTGTTGACCACCAAAGTTGGCGTTTCAAGATTCCCGTAGCCCTTAAGGATACGATCAGATGCCACGTCGGGCTCTACTTCAAGCTGAGACGGGCCATGCAGGCTGATGAACGTGTTGCGGCCCACATCGTCGCTCGGCAAGAAGTCTGGGATTTTCAATGTGGGGTTGTCGAAAAAATCCATCATCTTGGCCGGCATTGGCTTGCCAAACTTTCTTTGCCATTTCGAAGCAAAGACGCTGGCCTGCGCGAGGCCTGTCAATTGATCCAAAACGCTATTGGCCTGTTCCTGTATTGTGACATTCCGGTCGGGTGCCGCAAGCGTTCCACCGATCGCCGCATCCGATCGGGAGATATCTACTGCATCAGGACCAGCCGGGAGACGCTGGTCGAGAGCACCGGGTAGCGAAAAGTTTGTGATTTTCAACCGTAACGAGTCTGCTGAACCAAATCCGTTTGTTGCAAGCGGATTGAGGGATATTGTTGGTCGACTAGGCAGCGTATAGTGATCGGCCGCGCCGCCTAGCTGTTGCCAAGCGCTTGAACCGGGATCGGATCGCGCGTCCTGACCAAAGCTCTGCTCGCTCAGGTACAACAAGTTGATAAGAGATAAACACGCCATTTGCACCTTGAGCTTCATTTATCGCACCAGCGTTGACGGTCGAAATTTATTTGGCGCTATCTTGCCACGGGCAAGGATTTTATAATAGGCTGACCACCATTGGCTATGGGGGTGCCAAAAAATGAAGCTGAATAACGGTCCGGTGTCCGGCTTTGCCGGATTTTTGTTATGCCTTAGCGCGTGCTCTGCTGTTCAAAGCTACAAAGTTGGCGGAAACGAAATAGAGCACACGCAACAAAGAGCGGGCACTTACTACCTTCCAAAACACCTTCTGGATGTTAAAATCTTTGGTGAAGGCAAAGCCGAGAATGTTACTGTTGACCCTATCGCTGTTCGGGATTCCGCCCTCGCTCTTGAGACGGGTCTGTCTCTCTCCGGCCTCTCGGACGACAAGATTACTGTCACGTTCGATAAAACTGGCCTGCTGGCATCGGTCTCGGCTACGTTGACGGACAGGACAGGTGACATACTCGTCGAACTGGCCAAAATCGCCGCACATTTCCGCGCTGCACCAGCGGACAAACCATTGCTCCAAGAGGTTGCGTTTGACCCATTCGATCCTGTGGCCGCCAAAAAAAGCAACGATATACTGAAAGGCAGTAAATCATGTGTCGAAGTAGAGCTTCGGCCGGGAGTCTGGAGCCCAGGGTGCGATTTATTATCTTTAGGAAAGTCAACTGGATCTCCTGTTCAACTTTATAGACTGCCGAAGAGCGTTATGCCTGGAATATATTACCGTAGAGCGGCATCTCGGATGGTTCATGTTGTCCTTAATGGGAAAACAGTGATGCTTGTCCCGCGTGATTTCGCGAATGACGAGCCAATATATAGGATCGACATAAACCGATCTGCTTTCGTAACACGCTCCACAGAGATAAAATTCGAGGACGGCGCACTCATCAGCGTGATGGTGGACAAGCCGTCCGAGGTGTTGGCCGCCGTAAAACTCCCGCTTGCCATTGTGAGCGCCGTCGTCGATTCCGCGACAGCCGGCACGGCCGGAGCAAAATCCGCCTCTCTAAATGCGGATGCCGCCAAGTCGAACAGCCAGGCCAATCTCGCGAATGTTGCTGCCGCGAAGCTCGCAAGTTCGGAAGGGTCAGCTGATGCGGAGGCATACAAGCAAGCACTGCTAAGTGGCGGCAACGGGTCCAGGGATGCAGCCCTCACCACAGCCGACATAGCCTACTGTAACAAATACTGGCCGTTGGCCCGTGATCGGTGTTATGCGCAAGAGAACCACTGATGAAAGCTTACTTTAGGCTTCTGCTGATTGCGCTGGTTCTTCTGTGTTCGACGTCCATGATGTCGGCTCGAGAAGGTCCGCTTATGCCCGGTAAGTGGCCTGCCGGCGTAAAAGTGACGCCGCCAGATAGGACCAATACGGGCATCGAAGTAGCTGGAGGCTGGCCGAGCAGCCGCCGCCAGGTGGTTGGATTGAGATTCTACCAAAAAGGTCAGCTTAGTGCTTGCAGTGGCCTGCTCGTATCGAAAAAATTTGTCCTTACGGCTGCGCATTGCACTTGTGGAGATCGTGATTTCGACATCACCAATAGCCCTTTTTCTGAGGATCGTTGGGTCCACGGCAAGTTCGTTTCTCGTTTTGGCAACTACGATTGTAACGCATACCCACCAAGGGGTGATGATCTGGCGCTGGTGGTGATTGATAAGGAGATCGATCTTTTCCTCAATTCGGCCCGAGAACCCATTTGCGGTTCTTATGGTTTGCTTAGTGATATCAAGCGTGCTGGCGATTTTTACCCTAATTTCCCACGTCGCGTTACGGTTGCCGGTTACGGCTTCGAAGGCGACGAGGAGAGTTCGATTGGCCTGCAGAGAGAAACCATCGTCGATGTAAACTCGTTTGCCTGTGCGGATCCCATAGCTCGGCATTTCATGTGCAAGCCATTCAAGGAGTTTGTCGCCGGCGCTGTACCCACAGATGGGATGGTCAGAGATACATGTGCAGGTGACAGTGGCGGGCCGGCCTTTGCCGTCGTTGAGGGTAATCTGATCCCTGTTGGGATCGTTTCCCGCGCGTTGCCTGTCCAGCAATTTTTTCCGCGGCACGGCGATTGTGGCTCTGGCGGGATATATACGCTGATCGGCAGGATCGATGTTCTCGAGTGGATGAGAAAATCCGGTGTCAGTGAAGGGGGCACCGATCCAGACTGCGCTCCACCCGTAATGAAATAGCGATGATGTCTAATGGCACACCCAAATGAGGTCCGTTGACAGGTCCAGCAACCTCTGGAAGCCGATTTTCGAACAATCTAAACGCGATCTGTAACGGTTTGTTTCCATGCCCGGCATATCCACAGGAGGCCGCGTCGCGCTTGGCCGACGCATCATGGACGCGTGAAGCATGGGTTCGCCCTGGTCCGAATTGCTGGCCAATCTCGCGGTCGTTGCGATGTTCGTTTCGGTCTGGATCCACACGCATGTGTGGCTGGATCGCAGGCCGGCCCCGGTAAAGGCCGCGGCCTTCGGCTTGCTGATGGGCGCCGGCGCCATCGTCCTGATGCTGACTCCCATGCAGTTGCAGCCGGGCGTGCTGGTCGATCTCAGGGCGACGATGATCGCCATTGCCGGCTTCTTCGGCGGTCCCGTCGCCGGTATCGTCGCCGGCGTCATGGCCGGTGCCTTCCGGACCTTCGAGGGCGGCATCGGCGCCTTCGCCGGCGCGGTCGGGATCGCGGCCACCATGCTGGTCGGCATTGCCGGCAATCTTGCGCTCAGGGGCCGCCGGCCCAGCATGGCCGACATCATGATCCTGGGCGCCGCGGCCGCGTGCGGCTCGCTGCTTGGCCTCAGCGTCCTGCCGCGGTCGGTCGTACAGACGGTTCTGCCGCAGGTGGTGTTTCCCTCCAGCCTGCTCATCTTTGTCTCCGTGGCGATGTCGGGGCTGGCGCTCCACCAGGAGCGGCGTCGCCTCGAGGCGCTGCAATCGAGGCGCATTTTCAAGACCGTGGTCGAGACCTTGCCCGACTGCCTCAATGTCAAGGATCTCGACGGACGCTTCATCGCCGCCAATCCGGCGACCGCCGAATTGATGCACGCGGCCAACGCGAAGGCGCTGATCGGCAAGACGGATTTCGATTTTTACCCCAGCGAAACGGCGCGGGAATTCCGCGAGGACGAGCTCGCCGTCCTGGCGTCCGGCGTCGCCTCCACCATCGAGCAGCATCTTCACCATGAGGACGGCACAGATGGCTGGCTGGCAACGCTGAAGGCGCCGTTTCGCGACAAGACCGGAGCCGTCATCGGCCTGATCACGCACAATCGCGATATCACCGAACGCAAGCGGCTGGAAACCGAGCTGGCGGAAAGCCAGGCAAGGCTGGGAGACGCGCTCACGCATATGGCCGACGGCCTGGTGATGTTCGATCCCGCCGGAAAGCTCATTCTGTGCAACGCCCAGTATCGCGCGATGTTTCCGAAGACGGCCGACATCAGGGTGCCCGGCACCGACTATCGCGATATATTGCGTGCCTCGGTCGCTCGCGGCGAAAGCATCACGCCGCCCGACGCCGTCGAGGGCTGGATTGCCGAGATCATGGTCACGCAAACGCATGCCAGCCACCGCCAGATACAGCTCGCCGACGGGCGCTGGCTCGACGTGCGGACCCGGCCGACGGGCGATGGCGGCAGCCTGAGCGTGTTTTCCGACATCACCGAGGCCAAGCAGGTCGAGGCGGAATTGCTGGCCGCCAACGAGAAGCTGAACCTCCTGGCGCATCGCGACGGGCTGACCGAACTGCTGACGCGGCGGGCCTTCGACGATGCGCTGGCGCGTGAATTCGCCCGCGGCAGGCGCAACGCCATACCCCTCAGCCTGCTCATCATCGATGTCGACTGGTTCAAGCGGTTCAACGACCATTATGGCCACCCGGCGGGCGACGAATGCCTGCGCGCCGTCAGCCGCTGCATCGAGGCGACGGCGCGGCGGCCGGCCGACGCGGCGGCCCGCTATGGCGGCGAGGAGTTCGCGCTCGTCCTGCCCGAGACCGACGCCAGAGGCGCCTTCGTCATCGCCGAGACCCTTAGAGGCAAGGTGCGCGACCTTCGGCTTGCGCATGCCGGCAGCGAAAAGGGCACCGTCACCGTCAGCATCGGGGTCGCCACTTTCGACGGGAGTGCCGAGATCGAGATCGCCGATCTGCTGCGGCGCGCCGACGAGGCCCTCTATGGCGCCAAGGCCGCCGGGCGGGATCGCGTGCATGGCTGGCGCCCGCATCTGAGCGAACCACGCACGACGGGTTCCCGGCGCAAAGCGTGAGCCATCGCCGTCACACCACTGTCATGGTCTACTGCCACTAATCCATAAATCTGGATATGTGGATTGATGGACAAGGCAACAGCATTGCAGGCGCTCGCCGGGCTCGGCCAGGAAACCAGGCTGGAGGTGTTCCGGCTGCTGGTGCGGGCCGGGACCGAGGGCGTGCCGGCGGGCGAGATCGCGACGCGGCTGGGTGCGGTGCAGAACACCATGTCGGCGCATCTGAAGATCCTCGGCCAGGCCGGGCTGGTGCGTGCCGAGCGCGACGGGCGCAGCATCCGCTATACCGCCGACATGACCGGGTTTCGCGATCTGCTCGCCTATCTGATGGAGGATTGCTGCAATGGCGCGCCGGAGCTTTGCCAGCCGATCCTCCAGGCCGTGACCTGCAAATGTTGAGCTTGACATGGCCGACCTTCGACGCCGCCTCGCAGCCGAAGCGCTGGGCACCGCCATGCTGGTTGCCACGGTGGTCGGCTCGGGCATCATGGCCAGCCGGCTGACCGGGGATGTCGCACTTTCCCTGCTCGGCAACACCATTCCCACCGGCGCCATTCTGGTGGTGCTGATCACCACGCTGGGGCCGGTCTCCGGCGCCCATTTCAATCCGGCCGTGACGCTGGTTTTCGGGCTGCGGCGCGACATCGGCTGGCTGGCCGTGCTGGGCTACATCACCGTCCAGATTCTCGGCGGCCTTGCCGGCACGCTGGTCGCGCATGCCATGTTCGACCTGCCCTTGCTCGAGGTGTCGGCGACGGTGCGCAGCGGGCACGGGCAGTGGCTGGCCGAACTGGTCGCGAGTTTCGGCCTGGTCTTCACCATCCTTGCCGGCTTGCGCTTCCGGGGCGATGCCATCCCCTGGCTGGTCGGGCTCCACATCACATCGGCCTACTGGTTCACCGCCTCGACCTCCTTCGCCAATCCGGCGGTGGCCATTGCGCGTGCCTTCTCCAACACGTTTGCCGGCATCCGGCCCTCCGATGTGCCGGCCTTCATGGCAGCGGAACTGGCGGGCGCGCTGCTGGCTCTGGCCTTGGCCGGATGGCTGCTGGCCGAACCCAAGACCTTCACCGACAAGACCGTCACTGAGATGAAAGCCGTGCAATGACCATCACCATCTATCACAACCCGGCCTGCGGCACGTCGCGCAACACGCTGGCGATCATCCGCCAGTCCGGCGAGGAGCCGCGGGTGATCGAATATCTGAAGGCGCCGCCGTCGCGCGAAAGGCTCGTCGAACTGATCGAGGCGATGGCGATGACGCCGCGCCAGTTGCTGCGCGAGAAGGGCACGCCCTATGCCGAACTCGGCCTTGGCGATCCCAAATGGAGCGACGACGAGATCCTCGATTTCATGCTGGCGCATCCGATCCTGATCAACCGGCCGATCGTGGTGACACCACTCGGCGTCGTGCTGGCCCGGCCGTCCGAAAAGGTGCTCGATATCCTGCCCAATCCGGATATCGGCCCGTTCACCAAGGAGGACGGCGAGGTCGTTGTCGACGCAAGCGGCAAGCGGGTCGTCTGAAGCCTATTTCGATATTCTTCGAAATAGGACTTGACGATTTCTGTCGCCGGCCGCATGCTATTTCCATGAAACTCGAACAAGCAGCGAAGCAACTGGAAGCGCTAGGCAATCCGACGCGGCTGAACCTCTATCGTATCCTGGTGCGGGCTGGCGAAGCGGGCCGGCCGGTCGGCTTCCTGCAGGAGAGCCTCGGCATCGCCGCCTCGACGCTGTCGCACCATCTGCACCGCCTGATCCTGACCGGGCTGGTCAGCCAGGAGCGGCAGGCGACGACGCTGATCTGTCGCGCCAACTATCCCATGATGAACGATCTCATCGGCTTCCTGGCCGACGAATGCTGCGCCGATGCCGCCTGCAATCCGGCAGCTGAAGACGCGGCTGCCTGAATTTTTGCCTGTTATTTCGATAATACCGGAAGGATAGAAGCTGATGCAAAACGATCTGCCCATCGCCGTCATCGGCGCCGGTCCGGTCGGCCTGGCCGCCGCCATTCATCTCATCGCCAGGGGCCTGCCGGTAAAGGTCTATGAAGCTGGCGATGGTGTCGCCGCCAATTTGCGGGATTGGGGCCATGTCCGGGTGTTCACCCCCTGGCGCTATTGCGTCGATGAGGCGGCCAGGAAGCTGCTCGAAGGCCACGGCTGGCGGAGGCCGGACGCGGAAGCCTTTCCCACTGCCGATGAACTCGTCGCGCACTATCTCGAGCCGCTCGCCAACCTGCCGGAACTGGCGCCGGCGATCGAGACCAAGGCGCGTGTCGTGGCCATATCGCGCTGGGGCGCCGACAAGGTGCGCGGCAGCGAGCGCGGGACGCGGCCCTTCATGCTCGTCGTCGAAACCGCCGATGGGACAAGGCGCGACAGCGCCCGCGCGGTCATCGACGCCTCGGGGACATGGCGCACGCCCAACCCGCTCGGTGCCGGCGGCATCGCTGCGGAGGGCGAGGCGGAGTTTGCCGACCGTATCGCGTATGGAATTCCCGACATTCTTGGCCGCGACCGCGCGCTCTATGCCGGCCGCACGACGCTGGTCGCCGGTTCCGGCCACTCGGCGGCCAATGCCTTGCTCGACCTGGCCAGGCTGGCGGAGGCCGCGCCCGGCACGGCCTTCATCTGGGCGGTGCGCGGAACCGACCTCGTGCGCATCTATGGCGGCGGCGACGCCGACCAGTTGCCGGCGCGCGGCGAACTCGGCGCCGATATCCGCGACCTCGCCGAAAGCGGCCGCGTCCAGCTGGTGACGGGCTTTGCCACGCTTGCGATCCGCGAGCATGACGGAAGGCTGATCGTCGAGGGGCAAAGCGGGGATGGCCTGGCTCAACTCGGCCCCGTCGACCGCATCATCGCCGCGACCGGTCAGCGTCCGGACCTGTCGCTGACCCGGGAACTCAGGCTCGATCTCGATCCGTGGCTGGAAGGCGTCAAGGCGCTCGGTCCGCTCATCGATCCCAACGAGCATTCCTGCGGCGACGTGCCGCCGCACGGCCACCGCGAACTCAGCCATCCGGAGCCGGGCTTCTACACGGTCGGCATCAAGAGCTATGGCCGTGCGCCGACCTTCCTGCTGTTGACCGGCTACGAACAGGTGCGCTCGGTCGCGGCGGCGCTCGCCGGCGACATCACGGCGGCCGACGCGGTGCAACTGGTACTGCCCGAAACCGGCGTCTGCACGGTGCCGGCGGGCGGCGCTTCGCGGGGCTGTTGCGGCGGACCGGCGCCGGCGGCGACCGATGCCTGCTGCGTGGCGGATGCCGACGCCAAGGCCGCCGGCAAAAGCGGTTGCGGCTGCGCCGGCAAGATGGAAGCCGCCGAGTGAGCGACGCCAAGATTCCTGCCTCCGCCATCTGGGCGCTGGGCACCACTCAGATCGTCGGCTACGGCACGCTCTACTACAGCTACAGCATCCTGGCGCCGGCGGTGGCGGCGGAACTCGCCTGGTCGCAGCAATGGGTGTTCGCCGTGCTGTCGGTGTCGCTGTTGGCAAGCGCCATCCTGGCGCCGTTCGCGGGCAGCCTGGCGGACCGGGTCGGGGCGGGGCGCCTGATGGTGCCGGGTTCGCTGGCGGCGGCGGGCGCCTTGCTGTTGTGTGCGTTGGCGCCGGGGCGCGCCGGCTTTGCCATAGGCGTGCTGGCCATGGAACTCGCCTCCTGCTTCGTCCTCTACAGCACGGCCTTCGTCGCCATCGTACAGCTCGGCGGTGCGCGGCGCGGCATCACCCATCTCACCTTGATCGCCGGCTTCGCCTCGACCCTGTTCTGGCCGCTGACGACGCTGCTGCACCAGCACCTCGGCTGGCGCGAGGTTCTCGCTCTGTTTGCCGCGCTCAACGCCTTTGTCTGCCTGCCGATCCATTGGTGGCTGGCCCGGCTTTCCAGCCGTATCGGCAAGGCGCGGGAGAGGATCGTTCCGGTCACGGCGAGCCTGTCGGGGTCAGCGCCCGGCCGGCGATGGTCGCTCCTGTTCGTCCTGGTGCTGGCCGGCTTTGCCATAGAGGGCTTCATGCTCTCGGCAATCCTCGTGCAGATGGTGCCGCTGCTCACTTTGGTCGGCCTCGGCGGCGCCTCGGTGCTGGTCGCCAGCCTGTTCGGCCCGTCGCAAGTGGCGAGCCGGCTGGTCAACATGCTGTTCGGCCGCGGCCTGTCGCAGACATCGCTGGCGCTCGGCGCGACCGCCGCACTGGCCGGCGGTCTTGCGGTGCTGCTCATGGTGGCGCCCTCCGTTTCCGGCGCCATGCTGTTTGCCGTGCTTTTCGGCTTCGGCTCGGGCCTGATGAGCATTGTCGGCGGCACGCTGCCGCTCGAATTGTTCGGCCAGGAACGCTACGGCTCCTATGTCGGCTGGATCACGGCAGCGCGCCAGTTCAGCTCCGCCTTCGCCCCGTTCGGCCTGACCCTGATGATATCGGGCCTCGGCGTCTTCCCGGCCTTGTGGCTCAACGTCGTGGTCGGCCTGTTCGGCATCGCCGCCTTCGCCGCCGTCGCGCTGATCAGCCGGCAGTCGCGCAAGGGTGAAAAGGGCGGCATGGCCGATGCGGCTACGCCGGGCGCGGACAGTTTTACAGCAGCGCCGGATTACTTGTCAGGTGCTCGTCTGAAAACGCTGAACTGAAAGGACTGAGAGGAGCCCCATGGCGTCAGGTGCAGATGGTCGAGTGTGCGAACAAGTGCAAAGCCGGATCCAAGGACTTGGGCGAGCTTGCTTGCATCGTATCGTTGAACGGGCAGGCCGCTGCACTTCTCCGGCCCGTCGAGCGCGAACGTCGCGATAATCGCGTAGCCATTTGGTGCGAGTGTCCGCCTGAGTGTGACGAGGTAAGCCTCACGATCGGCTTCTTCGACCATGAAATGGAAGGCAGCCCTGTCATGCCAGACATCGTAAAGCCGCCTCGGCGACCACGTGCGAATGTCGGCAACAATCCAATCGATGTGCCCGCCTGTCCCAGCCAGCCGATCGCGAGCCGCCGTGATCGCCGTAGCAGACAGGTCCAGGACAGTGACGTCCTCAAACCGTTGTTCTTGAAGATTATCCACCAGCCGAGAGGCGCCGCCGCCAACGTCAACGATGGCAGAGCTGCGCTCGGCAATCTCTTTGATCAACGAAAGCGAGGGCTCGGGATTATCTTGGAACCAACTGACGCCGTCCTCGCCCTTCGATTCATATGCTGCGTTCCAGTGCAGCTGCGATGCCTCTTTTTCCATCGGGCCGGCCCTCACTTTTGGTGACACCGTCCAGCATATCAGTCGCGGTGGCCGGCCGGTGATCAATTTGTGGAAGCACGATTATTCAGACCGGCAAGGATTGATCCGGCAGGCGCCGTTCCCGCCAAGGCACAGATTGCTGCCGGCTGACATTGCGCGGAAGTGGCAACCGATATTGCGCTACACTTTCCCCCGGCAGTCGCGGTAAATGCAGGGATGACCGATCCCTCCGCGCCGATCGTCAAGGCCGTCGCCATAGCCGCCGAACCGGCCAGGGTCTGGCGCGTGCTGACGACGCCCGGAATGATCCCGCAATGGATGTCCGACGAGGAGCTGACCGTCAGCCTGGAGGGGCATGCCGGCGGCGCGATCGTGATAGGCGGGCTGCTGCATGGCATGGCGTTCGAGAACCGTGGCATTGTCCGCGCGTTCGAGCCGGAGCGGCTGTTTGCCTACAGCTACTGGAGCACGCTGTCGGCCTCGCGCCTGGCGGACGTGCCGGAAAACCACACGCTGGTCAGTTTCGCCCTGGCGCCGGCGGAAGGGGGAACACTGCTGACGCTGACGCTCAGCGACTTCGCCGAACCGGCGATCCGTCCGCACGCCAATCTCTACTGGGGTCCGACCTTGCAGATCCTGAAGGCGGTGTGCGAGCGGCGTTGAAGAGGGCGCCATCGCAGCGGCGCCGATCGTTACCTCGGGCGCTTGGCCAAAGCCCGGATGCGGTCGGCGACCTTGCCGTCGACCGGGTTGTAGACGGTCAGGTTCAAGTCCGGCCGGCCATCGACCGCGAAGGATGAATATTCCAGCTCGATATCACCCAGTTCCGGGTGCTTCAGGCGCTTTGTCCCGTCGCCATGCGCGAGCACGTCGTTCTCCTGCCACAGCGTGGCGAACTCGGCGCTGCCGCTGCACAGTTCGTCCACCAGGAGGGTGACCTCGGAGACCGCGCCGGCGCGCGCCGCATCGGCCCGAAACGCGCCGACCACGAAACGGGCAAGGTTTTCCCAATCATGCTGCTTGGCGCGGATGTGGGGCGTGAGGAACATGAAGCGCAATATGTTGCGCCGGCCGGCTGGGATGGTGCCGTAGTCGGTCAGCACGATCTCGGCGGCGCGATTCCAGGCGACGACATCCCAGGTGGCAGTCTTGACCAAAGCGGGGCTGGCCTCGAGCGTGTCGATGAGGCGCTGCAGCCGGGGGCTGACGCCCTCGTCGCCCCGGTAGCGGACCTCGGGCGGACGGCCGAGCCCAAGCATGAAGAGATGTTCGCGCTCCGCCTCGGTCAAAAGCAGCCCCTTGGCGATACGGTTCAGCACATCGGCCGAAGGCGCGCCGCCACGGCCCTGTTCCAGCCATGTGTACCAGGTCGGGCTGATGTTGGCGCGCTGGGCGACCTCTTCGCGGCGCAGCCCCGGCGTGCGCCGGCGCCCGGAGAAGCCGAACGAAGCGGGATCGAGCCGGGTGCGGCGGTCTTTCAGGAAGGCAGCGAGCGAACCGGGGGTGGGCATCCTGTTAGCCATTATACCATGATAAGATCACTACTTTAATGGAATAATAGACCGGAGATACTGCGCGGGCAACTGTGCAGGAGATTTTGCATGCGTATCTTTTTGACCGGCGCCACCGGTTTCATCGGCTCGGCGCTCGTTCCCGAACTCATCCAGGCCGGCCATCAGGTGATCGGCGTCACCCGCTCCGATGCCGGCGCCGACGCGCTGGCGGCCGCGGGCGCCGAAGTGCATCGCGGAACCCTCGAGGAACCGGCGAGCCTGCGCAGCGGCGCGGCAAAGGCGGATGCCGTGATCCACACCGCCTTCGACCATGATTTTTCGCGCTTTGCCGAGAATTGCGAAAAGGACGCCCGAGTCATCGCGGCGCTCGGCGAGGCGCTCGCCGGATCCGACCGGCCGCTGGTCATCACCTCGGGCGTCGGCATGGGCAGCCCCGGACATGGCCAGCTGGCGGTCGAGGACGTCTTCAACGCCAGCCACCCCAATCCGCGCATCGCCTCCGAACTCGCCGGCAATGCCTTGCTGGAGGCCGGCATCAATTTGTCGGTCGTGCGCCTGCCGCAGGTCCACAATCCGGTCAAGCAGGGGCTGATCTCGCCGCTCATCGAGATCGCGCGCCAAAAGGGCGCGTCGGCCTATGTCGGCGAAGGTCGCAACCGCTATTCGGCGGGGCATCTCTCCGACGCCGCGCGGCTCTACCGGCTTGCCGTCGAAAAGCGCCAGCCGGGTGCGCGCTATCACGCGGTCGGCGAGGAAGGCGTCGAGGTGCGCGCCATCGCCGAGGCGCTTGGCCGGGGCCTGAAATTGCCGGTCGTCTCGATCGCGCCGGAAAAGGCGGCGGAGCATTTCGGCTGGATGGGAATGTTCGCCCCCATGGACCTGCCGGCCTCCAGCGCGCTGACCCAGGCACGGCTCGGCTGGCACCCGACCGGCCCGACGCTGATCGCCGATCTGGATGCCATGCGGTATTGAGGGGCTGCAGCCTCAGCCAGGGCTGACGGCGTAGCGCAAGTGGATGAGCCCATGCGCCAGGGTTTCGCAGCTTCTCAGCGACAGCTGCATCTTGCCGGCGAGGCCGCTTTCGCCGAATTCCACAAAACCCTGGTTTCCCGCCCGCGCATCGAACGCGGGCGCGACCAGAAGGCTGAGTTCATCGACAAGCCCTGCCGCGAAGAAGGAACCGTTGATGCCGGCGCCGCCTTCGAGCAGCAGCCGGCGGATTGCGAGTTCCCGCCCGAGCACTTCGAGCATGGCGGCGAGATCGATCTCGGCCGTTTCCGACACGATATAGGACACGCCGTCGGCGGCGAGCTCGGCCAGATGGCTGTCGGAGACGTCACGCCCAAGCAGCACCACGACATGGTCGCCGCCGACATCCGGCCTGGCGAAATGGAGCCTGCCGGAGGCATCGAGCGCCACGGCATAGGTGCCCGCGTCGCGTTGCGCGAAATGATGCGGCCGCTCGACCTTGCCGATCTGCGCCGGCGGGTGCGCGCCGGCCTTGCTCATCTCGGCCATGGTGACGCGGCCGACGATCCAGGCGTCGCCCTGGAGATCGCCGTGGATCTGCTCATAGAGGCCTGACCACTCGGCGCGGGTTCCGTCGGGGCTCGCGGTGTAGCGGCTCGGATGAAGACCGCCGTCGAGCGAGGCGAGCATATGGCAGATGACGTGCGGCTTCATGGTTTCTCCAGGGATGGACTGGTTTTCGGGAAGGACTGAGCTTCAGGAATGGTTCGGGGGTCAAACTAGGGCCGCGGCCCCGGAATGGAAACCGGGCAGGTCGGTTTGGCCAAAATTCCGACAATTCCGATAATTCGCCGCCAGGGCTGTTATATCGATGTTGCACAAATGGTTGACCCTGGGTTAGCATCCCCTGGCTGATGTCGATGGGAGGCAGTTTTTGCACGGCGATCAGCTGGAGCGGCATGCGCTGTCCCGCGCAAGGAGGATGCTCCAACACTTTGAACCGACGCATGATCCTTCCTGAAACCGTCCCGGTTTCCGGGGCGTGCGTTCTTGTGGAGGAGATCAACCATGAACAGACGTGAATTCCTGATGACGTCCGTGGCCGCGGGCGCCATGATGCTGGCCGCACGTTCGGCGTTCGCCGAGGATAAGCTGACCATACTGGGTTCGGTGCCCAATCTCGGCTTTCCGTTCTTCGTGCACATGCTGAACGAGATCAAGGCCGAAGCGCAGGCGCAAGGCGTCAACCTGACCGAAAGCGACGGACAGAATTCGGCCACCAAGCAGACCGCCGACATCGAGGCGGCGCTGGTGCAGAAGGTCAACGCCATCGTGATTTCGCCGCTCGACGTCAACGCGCTGGCGCCGGCCATCGAGGAAGCGGTCAAGGCTGGTGTTCCCGTGGTGACGATCGACCGCCGCGTCGACGGTGTCCAGGGCATTCTCGCCCATGTCGGCGCCGACAACGTCAAGGGCGGCGAGGCGGAGGCGCAGGCCATGGTGGCGGCGTTCCCCAACGGCGCCAAGCTGTTCCATCTGCAGGGCCAGCCGGGTGCCGGTCCGGCGATCGACCGCAACAAGGGCGTGCACAATGTGCTCGATCCCTTGAAGGACAAGTACCAGATCATCTTCGAGCAGACCGCCAACTTCGCCCGCGCCGAGGCGCTGTCGGTGACGGAAGCCGGTCTCGCCGCCAATGGCAAGCCGGACGCCATCATCTGCGCCAATGACGACATGGCGCTCGGTGCGCTCGAAGCCTGCGCGGCGCGCAACTTCACCGACGTCAAGATCTACGGCTTCGACGCGCTGCCGGAAGCGCTGGTTGCCGTGCGCGACGGCAAGCTCGCCGGCACGGTCGAACAGTTCCCCGGCCAGCAGTCGCGCACCGCAGTGCAGATCGCTGTCGCCTACGCCAAGAACAAGACCGAGCCGAAGGAGAAGCTGGTGCTTTTGACGCCGATCGTCATCGGCAAGGACAATCTCGACAAGGCCGAGAGGTTGAGCGAGACGAAGTAGAACTTGGCGGAGACAGGCTCATTGGCAAGGCTGGCGGGACAGCGCGCCGAAGGCGGGCGCGCTCCCGCCACTTACCGCAATACGGGAGCAACCCTTGCCAGCTGAAGCCGCGCCTGTCCTGCTTGCCGTCGAGGGCGTCACCAAGCATTTCGCCGGCGTGACCGCGCTGAGCGACGTCTCGCTCGACATCCGCCCCGGCGAAATCCTCGGCCTGCTCGGCGAGAACGGCGCGGGAAAATCGACGCTGCTCAAAATCCTGTCGGGCGTCATGCCGCCGTCCAGCGGGCGCATCATTTTCGACGGCGCCGAATACGCGCCGTCCAGCCCGCAGGATGCCAAGCGGCTCGGCATCGTCACCATCTACCAGGAACTCAGCCTGATCCCGACGCTGACCGTGGCGGAGAATATTTTCATCGGCCGCGCGCCTGTCGGGCCACTGGGGCTGGTGAGCTGGCGGCGCATGGAACAGGATTCCCGCGACATCATCGCCCGCGTCGGCCTTTCCATCGATCCGATGACGCCGGTCTCGGCGCTGTCGGTGGCCGAGCAGCAGCTGGTCGAGATCGCCCGCGCGCTGTCGCTCAAAAGCCGGCTGATCATCATGGACGAGCCGACCTCGGCGCTGACCGAGACCGAGGTGCAGCGGCTGTTGTCGATCATGGGCCGGCTGCGCCAGGAGAAGGTCGCCATCATGTTCGTCACCCACCGGCTGGAGGAGGCTTCCGCCATCTGCGACCGCATGACGGTGCTGCGCGACGGCCGGCTGGCCGGGCATCTCGACCGCGACAAGGGACGACCGATCCAGTTGCCGCGGATCATCGAGAAGATGGTCGGCCGCGCCGCTTCCGAACTCTATGCACGGCCGGTGCAGCGCGCGGTGGCCGGCGATGTCGTGCTGTCGGTGCGCGGCCTGCGCACCGTGCGCGATCCCGAGGCGCCGCACGCCATCGTGCTCGACGGCGTCGACATCGACGTCAAGGCCGGCGAAATCCTCGGCGTCGCCGGGCTTGTCGGCTCGGGCCGCACGGAGCTGGCGCGCGCCATTTTCGGCGCCGACCGTATCGCCGCCGGAACCATCATGCTCGACGGCAAACAGATCGCGCCGGCCTCACCGGCGGATGCCATCGCGCTCGGCATCGGCCTGGTGCCGGAGGACCGCAAGCACCAGGCGATCTTTGCCGCACTCGGCATCCTGCCCAATTTCTCCGTCGCTTCGCTCGGCACGTTCAGCAACGGCTTCGGCTTCATGGCCGAGCGGCGCGAGCGCGACGCGCTGTCGGGCTTCAGGAAAATGCTGTCGATCCGCATGGCCTCGGCCGAGCAGGCGATCGAGGGCCTGTCGGGCGGCAACCAGCAAAAGGTCATCCTGGCGCGCTGGCTGGCGCGTGACCCGAAAGTGCTGATCGTCGACGAGCCGACGCGCGGCGTCGATGTCGGCGCCAAGGCGGAGGTGCATCAGATCCTGGTGCAACTGGCGGCGCGCGGCATCGCGGTGATGATGATCTCGTCCGAGCTGCCCGAAGTGCTGGCGGTGTCGGACCGCATCGTCACCATGCGCCGGGGCCGCATCACCGGTGAGATGCCGGGCGTCGAGGCAAACGAGGAAAAACTGATGGAACTGATGGCGCTCGACAGCCAAGATGCGCTTGGGCAGGATGCGGAGGATCAGGCACGATGAGCATCGCCGAAGAGCAGAGCCAGCGCGGCGGCGCGACGATCGCGCGGCTGCTGATGAGTTTCGGGCCGCTGCTGTTCCTGGCGGCGCTGGTCGTCGTCTTCACCGTTTTGAAGCCGAGCTTCATCGACCCGATCAATCTGTTCAACATCACGCGGCAGATCTCGATCACCGGGCTGATCGCGCTCGGCATGACCTTCGTCATCCTCACCGCCGGCATCGACCTGTCGGTCGGCTCGCTGCTGGCCTTCTGCGGCATGGTCGCCGCCGTCGTCGCCAAGGGCGGTGCGGCCAACACGCTGTCGCTGTCGACCTCAGGCACGCAGGGCTATGGCTGGTTCGCGGCGCTGCTCGCCGCCGTCATCGTCGGCGCCGCCGCCGGCGGCGTGCAGGGGCTTGCCATCACCCGACTGAAAGTGCCGCCCTTCGTCGTCACGCTGGGCGGGCTGACGGTGTTTCGCGGGCTGACGCTGACCATCTCCAATGGCGGCCCGATCTCCGGTTTCGACGCCTCGATGCGCTGGTTCGGCACGGGGCTGATCGGCCCGGTGCCGGTGCCGGCCATCATCTTCGCCATCGCCGCGATCCTGTGCCACATCGTGCTGCGCTACACGCGCTACGGACGCGCGGTCTACGCCGTCGGCGGCAATGCCGAGGCGGCACGGCTCTCGGGCCTGCGCGTCGACCGCATCCTTGTCTCGGTCTATGTCATCGTCGGCTTCTTCGCCGGGCTCGCCGCCTTCGTGCTGTCGGCGCGGCTCAATTCCTCGGAAGCGGTCGCCGGCATCGGCTACGAGCTGACGGTCATCTCCGCCGTCGTCATCGGCGGCACCTCGCTGTTCGGCGGCATCGGCTCGGTCGGCGGTACGGTGGTGGGCGCGGCGCTCATCGGTGTGCTGCAGAACGGGCTGCAGTTCAACAATGTCTCGTCCTACACGCAAAGCATCGTGATCGGGCTCATCCTGATCCTGGCGGTGGCGTTTGACCGGTGGCTGAAGTCGCGGGTGCGGCGGTAAGGGCAAGAGGTCTGCGCTCACCCCCTCTGTCCTGCCGGACAGAGGGGGCGCCTCGCACCAGCACTTTCACCCCGGCAACTGCTCCTCGATAATCCGCTCCGAACCCGGCACCAACTGCCTGGCCTGATCAAACCGCAGCACGACCATCCATTTCCCGGCCCGGTTGCAAAACGATCGGGCCTTGCTAGAAAGGCCTGGGGCGGGGTGGCATCGTGAGAGACCTCATGTTTGCCGATATCATCAGGCCGATCAGCTTGAGTTTTTCGCTGCTGCGGCGCTTCTGGCCGCAGCTTGTCGCGCTGGTGCTGGCCGGGGTGCTGGCCGGCGATCTCCTGCTGCAGCTGGCGGCGAAAGTGGCGCTCGCCAATCATTTCGCCGGGCTCGCCATGCTGACGCTGGTGGCGCTGGCGCAGCTGGTGGTGACGGTGGCGATGTTCCATGTGCTGCGCCCCGGCCTGCCGCATCTCTTGGCCGCGCAGCGCGGCGCCGACAAGGCCGCGAAGCAACAGGACACTGCCGACCGGCGCGGCTCGCGGCTGGTGCGCATGATCACCATCGCGCTGCTGCCTTTCTTCGCCTATTACGCGGCCTGGGGGTTTCTCGGCGATATCGTGCGGCAATATTCGCGCGCCACGCTCGACCAGGCCGATTTCGGCCAGGCCGGAAATGTGCTCGACGTGCTGGATTCGCGCTGGCTGCTGATCTCGGTGGCGGTGTCCTGGCTGATCCGCCGGCTGGCCAAGTTCATGCAGACGAAAACCAAGACCGCCTCGTTCTGGCAGATCGTGGTGGTGATCTGCGAGACCAACTGGATCTTCGTCGGTCTCTATGTGATCAGCCGCTGGAAGGACACGGCGCTGCAATGGCTGATGAGCCGCTCCTTCTGGTCGGCGCTGCAGGCCGCCGCCGACGGGCTGGCGAGCGCGGTGCCGGTGGCGAATGCGGCCCCGATGGTGCCGGTCGAGATCACTTCGATCGCGCCCTCGACGGTGGCCGTCAACCTGTTCTTCTACATGCTCCTGCCGCTGATCTGGCTGGTCATGGCGGCGCTGATCTACGGCTATGACGTGCGCGAAGATGCTGCCCTGATGCGCGTGCACGATCGGGTGGAGCGCTTCGGCGCGCGCTATGCCGGCCTGCCGAAATTCCTGCGCGACTTCGTCGAGCATTTCATCGCCGGCTACCGCTCGCGCTATCTGCCGATCGCCAATGGCGTGCGGCTGACGGTGAGTTCCAGCCTGCTGCTTCTGTGCACGCTGATCGTCGGCTATCGCCTCATCGACTGGGGCGCGGCCTGGCTGTGGCTCGGCGCGACGCGGCTGATCGGCCCGCACGAACTCGATGTCTGGCAGATTTTCTCGCACGGGGTGACGCTGCTGTTCGGCAGCCCGTTCCAGGATTCCTCGACCGGCATTTTGATCGAGCCGATCAGGATATGTTTTCTGGCCGCCGTGCTGGAGACGGCGTTTTCGCTGAGTTCCCTTCGCCCCGTTCACGGGGAGAAGGTGCCGACAGGCGGATGAAGGGCGGCGCTGACGTGAGAGAATTGGGCTTGGATACGCAAAGCCGGTGCTGACGCGACGTTGGGCAAATCAGCCACTTACCGGAGCGTTGGCGCTGCCCCTCATTGCCCTGCCGGGCGTTCGTCACTCGAAAAGCCAAGCAATTGGCTTTTCGTCCGCTTCGCGGACCGCTTCTCAACTCCCCGTATAGTGACGGGGAGAAAGTAGCTATTTCGGCGGGCGCTGGAAGTGCAGAAACCAGGGCCGCTCGCTGCCCAACCCGACCGCCGGGCGGATGGTTTTCACCGCATCCTCCGGCACAATAAAAGTGTCGCCGATGGTGATGGTGTCGCCCTTCCTGGCGCTGGAGAAGATCGCCGAGGTGCAGCTCATCACACCCGCCGGCAGGCTGACGCCGCTGATGGCATCCGGCAGCCAGCGGCGCCCGGCGGCGTCGGTCAGCATCAGCTTGCAGCCCAGCCACTGCTTTTGCAGGTCGGGGTCACCTATCTTGACCGAGAACGTGGCGATGACGGCGAAGGCGTGGTCGGGCAGGCGGCCGGCCTTGCCGCCGCGCAGATCGGCCAGTTTCCAGTCGCTGCCGCCGAACGGCACGGCCTGGCCGAAATCGACATCCCGGGCGATGAGGTCCTCGCCATGCAGCCATTCGCGCAGGCTGTCATAGCTGGTCTCGGCCAGCGTCAGCGGCAGCAGGATGGCAAGCGCCACAAGGCTGCGCCGCCGCCATTTTTTCTCGGGCTGCCGGTCTTCGCCGGCGATCGGTCCGGTAGAAACGGCGCTCATGACTTGCCTTGAGGTGTCCGGGCCTGCGGGGCGTCGAGGTCATATTCCGGCAGCACGTCCGCCGGCTGGCCGTCGGCGCTTGTCGGCACCCCATCGAGGCTGATGCGCGCCTGGGCGTCGAGCGGGGCGAACTGGCGCGCTGCTATCAGCAGGCTGGCGCCGCGGATCTGGTCGGGCGGTATTTCGAACACGAACAGGCCGCGCTTCTCCAGGCCCGGATCGACGCCATGCGGCGGCATGTCCTGGCGGTAGCCGAGCCGCTCCGTCTGGTGGTAGCGCAGCCCGGTCGGGCCTTGCCAGGTGCCCTCGGCAACCGTTGTGGAGGCGGCGGTGGCGGTGAGATTGGTCGACACCACCGCCCAAAGGCCGCTGGTGGTCAAAGACCTTTCCTGGCCGAACTGGTCGGTTTTCAGGGCGCGGGCAAAGACGACCTTGTCGAGCCGGACATCGAAGCTGCGCGCGCGCACGGTGTCGCGCATGGCGCCATCGACCGGGATCGGCGCGGTGAGGTCGGCATAATGTGGTTTCGACACCTGCATGCCGTAGCTCAGCGCTACGGTGCTGGCGAGGATGACGAGATTGCCGAGGATGCGGATTCTCATGAGCCGGTTCCCGGCGCCGGCACGTCGGCGACCGGCAAGGTGATGGTGCCGAGCCGGTAGGGATTGAACCAGCCGGGCATGCCGTAGAGGTTGTCGCGCGGCTTGAAGATCTCGGCGGTGACGCCGAAGCTCAAGCTGGCCGGGACAGCGGCGTCGCCGGCCAGCGGCCAGACATAGGCCATGCGCTCGGTCATGCCGGGATGCAGTTCCGGCGTCAGCGTCGAATCACGGATTAGCGCGATCGTCGGCATGGGGTCGGGCAAGGTGATGCCGTCCGGCTTGAAGACATCGAAATAGGCCTTATCGGATTGCGCGGTGCGGTTGGTCATGTCGGCCTCCAGCACCAGCGCCTTCTGGCCGGGCTTCAAGAGCACGCCATAGGTTCTGGCGTGGCTGACATAGGCGCGCACCGGCTGGACGCGCCAGCGCCCGGCATCGATGGCGGCATCAAGCGGCAATTGCGGCGGAGCGTGGGCGGGCAGGGCGCCGAAAGCGCCCATCAGACCGGCGACGAACAGCGCCGCGATGGTCCCCGCGCCGGCCGTGATCCAGGTTTGAACTTTTGAGCGGGCAGTCCTGAACATTCCAAATCATGCACGTCGAACAGCCACCCACGCACAATCTAGAAAGAAACAGAACCGATTGGAACCCGCAAATGGCTGGTCCAACATGGCCGGTCTTCAGGCCGCTTCGCGCGCCCACAGGCGATGGCCGTGGCGGCGGAAGAAGCGGGCCACCAGACGCTGCTGCCTCGCCCGGACGAGGTCGGGCAGGCGCCGTTCCTGGCGCCAGCGCGGCATGTTGCGCCAGCAGGCGATGAAACGGGCAGTGTCCTCGATGGCCTCCTGCGCCGACAGCGCCGGGCCGATCGCCGCCAGGAACAGCGATTCGGATTGTTTCAACTCGTCGATGACGGCCTTGCGCCGGAAATGCTCCTGGCGGGCCTGCGCGATGCCGTTGCGGCGGATCGCCTCGAAGGCTTCAAGCAGAGCAGGGCTGTCGCCGGTGTAACCGCAGGCGCGGGCGAAATCGGCGGCATCCATCATTGCTCCGGGTCTGGTGCGGCAGGCGACTCACATTTGTGAGTTTTTGGAAGCGTAACTCAAAAATTGATAAAAAGGGAAACTTTTGGGAAAGTGTTAAAACTGCGACTCGACTTCAGGGCTGAAACGCAGGATTATGCGAACAAATCAGGAACAAATGGGGTGGAGTGGCAATGGCATTGCCCGGCAGGAAACCAGTCATCGCGCATGTCGTCTCGATATCGGTCGAGTGCGCCGATTGCGGCCGCAACAGATGGTGGAAACCGGATGAACTCCGGCGTTTCGGGGTGACGGGCAGCACGCCGCTGGCGGAGCTTTCTGGCCGCATCGTCTGCTCGGCCTGCCGCGCCGACGGGCTGCCGGGCACGGCGATCTCGATCCAGGCGGCCTTCCTCGACGAGCGCCAGCGCGTGCGCAGCGAAGCGCAGATGCTGAGCGAGCGCGAGGTGCTGGTGGAGGGGGCGAAGCGGGCTTGAGGGGGCTGGTTCTTCCTTCTCCCACAAGGGGAGAAGGAAAAAGGGCCTAATATCCCAGCAATTCCTTCAGCGGGATGACCCGCCAGACATGCTTGATCGCATAGCGGTTGAAGGTCAGCGTCTTGGGCGGATTGTACTGCTCGACCACCAGCTCGCCCGCCGTGCGCTTGACCAGTTTCTTGATGAAGGCCTTGCCGTTGCGCTCGTTTTCTTCCGGGAACGTCTCGATCACCACATGGTCGCCGGGGATCGCGTCGCGGCCGCCGCAATAGATGAGGTCGCCGGGTTCGTAGCGTGGCACCATGGAGTCGCTCAGCACATGCAGCGCGAAGACTTTCGGCAGGTTGCGCACGCCCGGCGGGCGCTGGACATAGCCGGCGGGCTCGCCGTTGAAGGTGAAGTCGCCGTCATCGCCGCCGACCGCGGCGCCCAGCACCTCGATATCCATTGAGCCGGCGGGCATCGGGCCGGCATCGGTGACGATCTCGGCGTCGGCCACCGGGCCGGCATCGTCGAGAAAGACGACCTGCCCTTGGCCGAGCGCGACGGGGTCGACGCGCAGGAAGGCGGCGGTCTTCAGAAGGTTCTCGGTCTTGGGCAGGTTGCGGCCGGTTTCCCAATTGCCGACGGCAGCGACATCGGTGTCGTTGTGCTCGGCAATGTGGCGCATGACCAGGCCGCGCTGCTTGCGCGCCTGGCGTATCGCCGCCCCGACCTTGATCGACAGTTCCGTTTTGGCCATGGCACCCATGTGAGCGATGAAAGCGGCCCTCGTCTATGAAAGAATGGCTTGCATATATTTTTGAGTTATGCTTATATCCGGCCATGCAAAACCTGTCCAGCTTTCATGGCGCGGTAGCGCCGGCCTCACGCGAGGCAAACAAGGCGACCGATGTCGCCGCCCTTCCGTCCCGGCCGTCCTCCTCCCCGGCCGAGGCGAAGCCCGAGCGCCTTGATGCCTCGGGTCCGGCCCGCCCGTCCCCGGCGGCCGGAACGGCCGGAGCCGCCGCTCCCCTCGGCTCCGGCCCCCAATTCGACCGGCCCGTTTTGTCCGCCGGTCCTTATGCGCGCTCCTGCATCAGCACGCAGGACGGCACCGTCATCCTGCTCGAACCGATGACGGGCAGGGCGGTTTCCGCTCCCGACAGGAAGACCGCCGAGGCGCGACTGGCGCGCCTGGCCGCCGGGCACGCGATCCGCCCCGGCTGATCCGGCCCGCGAGCCGGCTTTCGCACCGAACACCCTGACCGTGGCCCGGATCGGGCCCGAACCCTGACGCCTGGCCGACGGCGCGCTCTCGCTGCCGAAGGCGGACCCCTGGATGGAGCCTGGAGATGGCAAGCTACAGCGACGCCGAACTGCAAGAGATCGCCCGCTGGCTGCAGGAGGGGCTTTCGGCCTCGAGGATCGCGGCGGCGTTCAGCGCGCTGCGCGGCAGCCCGGTGTCACGCAACGCCATCATCGGCATCGTCCACCGCAACGCCATGCTGGGCGCGATCGGCTTTGCCAATGGCCGTGGGATGCCGCCGGCCGCGAGACAAGCCGCCGGCGAGCAGGCAATATGCAAGCCGGCGGCCGCAAAGCAGGCAAATGGCAAGCCCAGCGGCAAGGCAGTGGCGCAACAACGCGCCGGCGTCCATGCCGCCGGGGGCGCGCGCAGGAACAAGACGCGGACCAGGCGCGATTCCTCGCCGGCGTGGCTGCCGCCGCGCCTGTTCGTGCGCGAGGTGGGCGTGCTGATCGCCGATGGCGAGGCCTACCGTCTACAGGTGCCGGCGCCGCAGCGTGGACCGATCGGGCGCCAGCCGCATGGCGTGGCGATGCGCTTCATCGACTGCCTGTTCGACCGCTGCCGCGCGCCGCTCGATCTCACGCTGGAAGAGGATCCGGAGAACGAGGCGCCGGGCGGCCGGCCCGGCGCCGACATGCTGTGCTGCGGCATGCGAACGAAAGCGCAGAAAAGCTACTGCGGCTACCACCAGGCGCGGTTTCAGCGGCGGGTTTGCCAGTGAGCTTATTTCGGTATCTGCCGGCCCTGCTTGGGCATGCGGCTTTGCACGCTGCGTGCCTCGAGCCGCATGGCCGGGCCGCCTTCGGCAACCAGGATGCCGGAGACGCGGGCAAAGCCGGTGAACACCTTAATCGCGTCGGATTCGGAGATCTGAGCGGCGATCGCGGCACTGCAGGCGTTGAGCGCGCTGCGGTAGACGTGACCGCGCCGCTCGATCGGCCAGCGCTGCAGGAAATCGGCGGCATCGCTGGCGCTGTCGATCTCCTCGACATGTCCTTCCAGGCTTACTTTGAGCGGCACTCCGGTTTTCAGCGTACCCACGGCGTTCACCTTCGATCTCAGCGAGACTATAAAGCCCGCGCTTATAAACGCGCAAGGCCGCCACGCGGTTGCATCGCCCCGGCGTCACTGGCCGGCGGCGGCGTCGAGCCAGTCATGCGCGCGGCTTCTCGGCTTCACCACCAAGATGCCCTGTTGCCTGGCGGCCTTGCTGAAGGCCTCGAAGGCGGTGCGCGGGCAGCAACTGCCCTCGACCGCCAGGCGGACCAGCCTTGCGGCTTCGATGTACGCGGGTGCGGTCTTGTCGGGCCATTGCTGTCGCAATGCCGTTTCGGCGTCGGCCACCGAGCCGACCAGCATGGTCTTGTTGTTGCAAAAGCGCAGCGTAATCGGCATGAACGCCGTCATCGGCAAACCTCCCCTTTGCATCGACGCGTCATAACGTGCGGGCCGGCGGCTGGTTCCATTAGCTTGCGTGCAGGCATGGTATGAGCGAGCGGCCCTTCATGCAGCTCTACGTCTCCGATTTCGTCGGCGACACCTTGCAACTCTCCACCGAGCAGATCGGTGCCTACATGCTCATCCTGATGGCGATGTGGAACGCCGGCGGCCGGCTGCCCGATGACGACGCCAAGCTCGCGCGGGTCGCGCGCCTTTCCCTGAAAAGATGGCGCGCCATCAGCGCCGATCTGTTGGGTTTCTTCGAGCGCCAGGCGGGCGAGATCGGCCACAAGAGGCTGACCAGGGAATTGCACAAGGCGCAGGTCAAAAGCGAGGCGAGGGCCGCCGCCGGCGCACGCGGCGGTGCCGTCACCGCCTTGAAAACAAAGGCGCATGGGGCGGCAAGTGCCGGCGCTTTGCCGCGGCATTCTCCAGACTCCAGAAACCAGAGTGAAAAAGCTTCCGCTTTTTCAGGCGAAAACAACAGGCATGTTTCGGCGCAAGGACAACGAGAGCCGTTCTGTCGCGACGGTGCGCAGCGTTCTTCATCGCGCGCGGCCAGTTCCAAGAAACCGCCCGGCTGGCAGCGGCCGAGAACCCATGCCGACGCCGCCAACGCCATCATCGAGGAGATCCGCAGCCATGACCGCAGCCGAACTGCAGCAGGCGACGAAGGCGCTGGCGGCGATGTTCTCATGCTTCCCGCAATCCGCCCTGACTGACGTCGAGATGCAGATGCGCGGCTATCTCGGCGCGGTGCGCGACGCCGAGCTTGCCGATCTGCAGGCCGCCATCCAGCGCTTCGTGCGCGGCGAGGTGAGGAGCGGCAACGCTCAGTTCTGCCCGTCCAGCGCGCAGCTCTGCATCGAAGTGCGGGAGCGGAAAACGATGCGCGAGTTGATGGCGCGGCGGGCGGCGCAAGCGCCCGCGAATCTGGTGACGGGATGATCAGACAGGTCGGTGGGACAGCGCCCCCCTCTGGCCTGCCGGCCATCTCCCCCACGGGTGGGGAGGTTGGCAGCGTCGCCTGCGCCGCCTTTCCTGCAACGCTGATGATTGGCGAAAGCCGACACGACATCTGATCTCCCCCCTCGTGGGGAGATGCCTGGCAGGGCAGAGGGGGGCGCTGCCCCGCCGACCTTTCCAAAAACACCACACCCCAAACCCAAGGAGCCACTCCATGCCCAAAAAAGCCAAAGCCGCCAAACCGCAGGCGCCGAAATTGCCGAAGGGCGAGGCAGAGCAAGTGCGCATACGTCGCGAGCTCGGCCATGATTTCGCGCTTAGCGACGACGCCTTCGGCCGCAAGCGGCTGGCCGCCGGCACGGCTGAGGCGCGGCGCGTCTACGAGGTGTCGAATGACGGCTACACGTCCACCGGCGGCATCGTGCGGGTGCGCAATGTCGACCCGCTCGTCGGCATCACCTCGCTGTCGCGCCAGCAGCGCGAGGCCGGCCAGCGCTACCGCGAGGATTTCCAGTGCAGCCAGCAGGCGAGCGTGAAGCCGATGCGCTGGAGCGAGCGCGTCGATAGCGGCCGCCATGGCGGCGGCATCGCCGACAGCGTGCTCGACGCCGGCCGCGCGCATGCCGCCGCCACAAGGGCGCTGGGGCATTGGGAGGTCGTGGCGGTGGTGCGGCAAGTCTGCTGCGCGGGCGGCTCGATCAAGAGCCTGGCGGAGCAGACGGGCGAGGGGCGCGATGTGGTGACGAAGCTGTTGAAGGTGGGGCTCGACCTGCTGGCGGTGCATTATGGGATGATGATGGGGCGCGGATAGCGGCGCCGTCATCCGGGAGCGATGCGCAAGCGAATGTCAAAGGGCAATCCGGCCGGCATGGTGCCAGCCGGATCAATTCGCAAGTCAGTTCCTGCAGACGCGGACTGTTTCGATGACGCGATGGTGGTGACGCCAGTGCCTGATCACCTCGGTGTGACAGCGGCGATGGTACATGCCGTAGTAACGGTGATGGTACATGCCGTAGTAACGCGGCCGGTAGCCTTCGTCGTCATACATACTGTATCGGCCATAGTAGCCGTCGTCGTTGTAGTCGCGATGATGATAACGATATCTGGGAACGTAATAGTCGTCGTCATAGCCGTTGCCGATGCCAAGCGTGATGCTGGCGGCATTCGCCGGTGCAATCACCGACACGGCCGACGCAATCGCGATCACGGATGCGAGCAAGAGTTTCTTCATGACAACCTCCTCTTCAAGGTCTGCCTAATAAACGCCGCCGGCGCAGCCCTGTTCCAATGAAGCCGGTAAACCAATGTTTCTCACGGTGACGGCGACAGGCGGGGGAATGCGCAGGATCGAGCGCGTCGTCGGGATAGGCTGGCCAACGGGCAGGTCCCGCCCTTGGGGCCGCAAGGCCAATCGGGGTCTGCGAGGGCGCCGACTTAGCGCGCCCTCGCAACGCGGCGGCTCACGCCTTTTTCAGGAATTCGGTTTTCAGCACCAGGCCCTTCACCTGCTTGGTGTTGCATTCGATCTCGCCTGGATTGCCGGTGAGGCGGATGTTCTTCACCAGCGTGCCCCGCTTGATCGTCTCCGATGTGCCCTTGACCTTCAGGTCCTTGATCAGGGTCACGGAGTCCCCCTCGTTCAACTGGCTGCCGTTGCTGTCTCTCACGATCGGGTCTGTCATGTCTTTCTCTTCTGCGCGGGGCCGGGTGAGCGCGGGCTTAAGGCTTCGACCGCCGCCTCGTCAATGCGCTGCCGGGCCAAATCGTCGGGCTGTTGCGGTCAGACGCCGCTGTCTCGACCTCAAACCTAAGGCGCGCCGCGTTGAAGCTGGATCCACTTTTGCACGACATGCATTGGAGCGGGTTATCGTTCATGGAAAGGCCTACCCGCTCTATCTCTTTGTTTTTCTTGAAATTCCGAACGGAGAATTGCTCTAGAACAGCGCCTTCTCCAGCGGCCCCTCCAAGGTCTCGGCAAAGGCCGTCGCCAGATGATGCCGGTCACGAAATGCCAGTTTGCCTGATATGAACACGTGGCACTGTGTGGGGCCGCAGAAGCGGTCGGTGAGGTCGACATAGCGCGTGTCGGGCACGCTCTTGACCACGGCGCGCTCTTGCGCCGCCGCGCCGTCATTGGCGGCTTGCGCCCGCGGCGTGTCGCAGCGCGAGGGCGCCTCGCGCCACCACAGGGCGCGCGCCACGCAGGAATCGGCGAAACTGTCGCCGATCGGCGTGTCGCGGATGACGGCGGTCTCGACGCCGGCCTGGCTGAAGGCATGCAGTGTGGAGCGCAGGCCGGCCTGCCAGCGCGCCGTCTCGGCCTTGCGGCCGGCGGCGGGCATGTCGCGCGTCAGATTGCCGATCGAGAATTCCGAGATCACCACAAGGCGCGGCTTGCGGCGGATGATGTCGGCGATGGCCTGTTCGCGCCAGGCGTCGCATTCGGTGTAGTCGCGCTTCAGCACGGTGTTGAAGGTCGACAGACGCGAGGCGCGGCACGAGGATTTGAGATAGGTGACCACCTTGGTGTCGTTGCGCCTGGCAGCCTCGACCAGCGGGGTCGACCAATGGTCGGCGTGCGAATCGCCGAACAGCACGATGGTGTGGGCGGCGTCGGCCGGGCCGAAGGTGCAGGGTTTCGGCTTCACCGTGTGGAAGTCGAGCAGGCAGTTCTTGTCCACGGCACGCGCGATGGAGGGCTGTTCGGCGGCCTGTTCGATGCCGCGCTGGGCGGGGTCGATGTTGCGCGTCGCCAGATGCGCATTGGCATAGGCCGCCGCCACGCCCACGCCGGTCAGCGCCAGCGCGGGAACCAGAGCAATTCCGGGAAAAGTGTGAAGCGGTTTTCCCTGGGGAATTGCGGCAAAACGAACCGCACGCGCGCCCGCCGGCAGCCAGCCGCCGCGCCGCGCCGGGTTCTCGATCAAATGATAGGTGAGGAATGCCAGCGCCAATGACAGCGCGCCGCAGCCGAGGCGCTGGACGACGCTGAGATCCGGCACCAACATGCCGGCATAGACGATGACCGGCCAGTGCCAGAGATAGAGCGAATAGGAGAGCGTGCCGACCCATTGCAGAGGCGGCAGCGACAGCGCGGAGGCGGGCGTCAGGGACTGCCAACGGGCCGGGCCCGCTGCCTGCTGGTCGTGTTTGTCGCCCGCGCCGCTCAGCAGCACCAGCACCGTGCCAACGACCGGCAGCAGCGCGTACCAGCCGGGGAAGGGCAGGTCTTCGCTCAAGCAGAGATAGGCCGTCGCGATCAGCGCCAGGCCGAGCCAGCCCTGCGCTGTTCGCAGCCATGGCCGCCGTTGCCACAAGGCCGCCGGGGCCAGCGTCGCCAGGCCGCCGGCGGCGAACTCCCAGGCGCGCAGCGGCGAGAAGTAGAAGGCCCAGGCCGGCGACAGGCTGGTCAGCCACAGGCAGGCGGCGAAGGAGGCGAGGCCGGCGACGCCGATCACCACGACAGCCATGCGCCGACCCGGGCGCAGCCAGGCGGCCAACAGCAGCAGCGCCGGCCAGACGAGATAGAACTGCTCTTCCACCGACAGCGACCAGAAGTGGATGAAGGGGTTGCTCAAGGCGTCCGCGGCGAAATAATCGAACGACCAGCGCAGCAGCCACAGGTTGATGGCATAGGCCGAGGCGAACATGGCGCCGCGCGAATAGAGCGCCTGCTCCTGCGGCGCCAGGATGAAATAACCGAGGCCAAGCGTCGCTAGGATCACGAACAGGGCCGCCGGCAAGAGACGCCGGGCGCGCCGCGCATAGAAGCGCCAGAGGTCAAGCCGGCCGGTCTCGGTGATCTCGCCCATAAGGTGCGTGGTGATCAGCCAGCCGGAGATGACGAAGAAGATGTCGACGCCGGCAAAGCCGCCGGGGAGGGCCGAGAGGCCGAAATGATAGGCCACGACGCCGCCGACCGCCAGCGCGCGCAATCCTTGTATATCAGGCCGAAACGATGCCGCCACGACAGCTCCTTCGTTACTTCAAGCCCGCCCCGCATCGCGGCCCTGGTCGGCCGATATCGCAATGCAATATGCTTTTCGCAGTGCAACATGGCCAGAACAAGGAAAGGATTGGAGAGGACGGCGGCTTCGCCGACCGACACTCAGCCCGGCACCCGCGCTCTGCGCGCGGCGTAGAGGCCTGCCGCTGCCGCGAGGATAACCAAAGCGGAGAAAATCGCCAGCTTCTGTGCTGTCGCGCCCTGCGGGCCGAAGGCGACGGCATACATGGTGCGGCCGGGAATGAAGGTCAAAAGCCCGGTGATGATGAGGCCGAAAATGTAGGTGCCCTGCATGATGCGGCGGTGGGCGGCAATGTTGCCGCCGCGCGCCGCGCGCACGCCACGCCACAGCATCACCAGCACCAGCAGCGACAGAAGGTGGATCGGGCTGAACGGCCCCCACAGCCGGATCGTCCAGATGAACAGGCCGGAGCCGGCGACCGTCGCCATCAGCGCCACCCAGACGCGGCCAAGCGCGCGGTGCAGCCGGTCGCCCTTGGTGCGCCAGAGCTGCGCGGCGCCGAGCAGCAATGCGGCGATGGCGATCAGCGCGTGGAGCTGGATGACGGGCGAGGCGTTGAATAAAGGGCTGAGCGACATCGGTGTTCTCCGCGAGATGGCGGATTATCGCCGAGGGGGCGTTGAGGCGGCAAGGGTTTGCGGCGGCGACCGCTCAAATCCGCCGTCCACAAAACAGCCCCGCGAACGGGGCTGCTTTTCAACGGCATGGAGGCATCGTCTACTTGCTGCCGCCGATCTTTTTCACGTTGCTGCAGAATTCCGGATGGGTGTTGGTGGGGTTGGCGTTCTTGACCTCGTCGGCGCAGGCCGTCATCATCATCTTCTGGTCTTCGGGTGTCAGTGCTTTCCAGGCCTTGGTGAACTCGTCATCGCTGCGCATCTTCTTCATGGTGGAGTCCGTGTAGAAGGGCTGCATCTTGGCCGGATCGTCGAGAGCGGGCGTGCCGCTGCCGCCCGATGCGGCGAGAGCCGAGCCGGCGACCATCGAAAGCGCTATGGCGCCAAGGCAGATCATCTTGATTTTCATGATAGGATCCTTCCCTGTTGCTTTGTGATCGTCTAAGCAACGATCAAGGGCGTAACGGCAGGATTTGGGTAAAAGTTCCAAATTTCCGGGCAAAATGAGCTCTACTTTTCTAAAATATATTATACGAAAGCTTGAATATGTCATACGAAAGCTTGAAAATTGCCGAGTTTTCACTCATACGCACAAGCAAAAGCCCATTTTGTTGTCGAATAGCCACGCAGTAACCTGCCC